>UQVN01000051.1 GCA_900544525.1 uncultured Eubacteriales bacterium | reverse complement strand
AAAATATTACTAAGAAATATCGTACAAAAAAAATTTTAAATGATATAACATTAGAAATCGATAAAGGAACTTTGGTGGCTCTCATCGGAGAAAGTGGATGTGGGAAAACTACATTATTAAAAATGCTAAATCGTTTAATAAAACCGACTTCAGGCGATATTTTCATAAACAATGAAAACATTAAAAATATAAACGAAATTAATTTAAGAAGAAATATGGGATATGTTATTCAGAATACTGGCTTATTCCCTCATATGACAATCAAAGAAAATATTGAGCTCATTCCAAAAATCGAAAAAAAAGAGAAAGCAGAAATCGAAGAAAAAACTATAAAACTTATGCAGATGGTAGGGCTTGTCCCAGAAGATTTTTTAGAGAGATACCCTAGTGAATTAAGTGGTGGACAACAACAACGTATTGGAATCGCTAGGGCATTTGCTATGGATCCTGAAATTGTTTTAATGGATGAGCCATTTTCTGCATTAGATCCTATGACTCGAAGTGACCTACAAGATCAGATCATGAGTTTACAAGCCAAATGGAAAAAAACTATCGTTTTCGTTACTCATGATATGGATGAAGCAATAAAAATCGCTGATAAAATATGTATTATGAGAAACGGAAATATTTTGCAATATGACACCCCCGAAACTATCTTAAAATATCCAGTGGATGATTATGTTGCTAATTTTGTTGGAAAAAATAGAATCTGGTCCTCTCCAGAATATATTAAAATTGAAGACATTATGATCGAATCTCCTGTAACCGCTATCGATTCCTTATCCGTATCAAAATGTATGGATAAGATGAAAAAGAATCGTGTAGACAGTCTGCTTCTTTTAGAAAATGAAACAAAAAAATTAATCGGAATTGTCACCGCAAAAAAATTAAGAACCATTGAAGAGCGGACGCAAGAGGCAAAACAATATATGCAAAGTAATTTCCCTATCTTGTATCCAGATCAATGTATTTTAGATGCATTAAAAATGGTAAAAGAGGAAAATGTATCCAGAATCCCTGTAGTCGATCAAGATGGGTATTTAAAAGGATTGATTACAAAAGGAAGTCTTGTCACTGCCTTAAGCGAACAATATTTTGATGTAGAGGAGGAATAAAGATGAATCTATTCCATTATTTTATTCAAGAACATCAACAAATTTCGATTCTATTATTAGAACATATAAAATTAACGATTATTGCCGTCGGTTTTGCCATTCTTATTGGCGTTCCTCTCGGACTACTTATTTCTTATATTTCAAAAGTTAGCCGTCCCGTATTGATGATTGCCAATGTCATTCAAGCCATTCCAAGTATGGCTCTACTTGGCTTTATGATTCCTTTATTCGGTATCGGATCGATTCCTGCTATCATCGTTGTAACATTATATTCTCTGTTACCTATTATAAAGAATACATATACGGGGATCGAAAGCGTCCGTGCTCAACTATTAGAAGCTGCAAAAGGTATTGGCTTAACAGGAACTCAAATCTTATTTAAAGTACAGCTTCCAATCGCATTACCAGTCATCATGGCTGGTGTTCGTGTAGCTGCCGTTACTTCCGTTGGATTGATGACAATGGCAGCCTTTATTGGAGCAGGCGGATTAGGTAATTTAGTTTTTTCTGGAATCCGTACCATGAATAACGTCCAGATTTTGGCTGGTGCAATCCCTGCTTGTATTTTAGCACTGATTGTTGATGCAATACTTGGTTATATTGAGAAAAAAGTAACACCTAAAAATGTGAAGAAAAATGTAAAACCAAAATCAAAATGGCACTACCGTTTGGAAATTTTGTTGAATTTAGTTCTTATATTCGCTTTTATTGGTATCGTTGGATATGGTATTTCCACCACTTATTCAAAAGACGAAAAAAAAATTACTATTGGTTCAAAAGATTATACAGAACAGTCTATTCTAGGCAATCTAATTGCAGAATATATCGAAGATCAAACCCATATTAAAGTAGAAAAAAAATTAGAATTAGGCGGAACACAAGTCTGCTTTGGGGCCTTAAAAACAAAGGATATCGACTTATATGTAGAATATAGCGGAAGTGCCTATAGCGATATATTAAAACATCCTGCCAATCCAGATGTAGAACTCGTCTATGAAATAGTAAAAGATGAGCTAAAACAAGACTATGATATTGATGTTTTACAACAGATGAATTTTAATAACACATTCACATTAGCGGTTCCACAAGAAACTGCTAAAAAATATCATTTATCCACAATTGAAGATTTAGGAAAAGTTGCAAATCAACTCATTTTAGGAAGCACATTTGAATTTTTAAATCGTGAAGATGGATTGTTAGGCGTACAAAAATTTTACAACTTCACCTTCAAAGACTCCATTCCTTTGGATTCTTCTTTACGATATCAAGCCCTTCAAAAAGGGGATGTTATGGTGATCGATGCCTACTCAACAGATGGATTATTAAAGAAATTTCATTTAAAAACATTAGAAGATAATAAAAAATTCTTCCCTCCCTATTATGCAATTCCAATAATGCGTTCGGATGTAGCACAAAAATATCCTGAAATCATTCCATTATTAGAACGATTAGGAGAAGAATTAACCGATGAAACAATGCAGGAATTAAACTATCAAGTAGACGAACTCCATAAAGATCCAAACGAAGTGGCAGTCGAATTTTTACAGTCACACAACTTAATTGACAAATAGACAAGAATAAAAAATAACAAAAAGGACAATTCCTTACTTTCCATAAGGTTTTGTCCTTTTTCTAATCATATTATTTTTATACTCTTTCCATATATGACACTATTTCTAATGAATATTACACTGTTTCTAATGTAAATCCGAAATAACGTGCTGCATTATTGTAAGAGATATTCTTTACCATAGTTCCAAGGCGTTCTTGGTTCCATGGGTATTCTCCGTTTTCTACGAACTGTCCGATTAATTCGCAAAGAATTCTTCTAAAGTATTCATGTCTTGTATAAGATAAGAAACTTCTTGAGTCTGTTAACATTCCGATAAAGTTACCAAGGAGTCCTAAGTTCGCAAGGGAAATCATCTGTTCTGTCATACCTGTTTTGTGATCGTTAAACCACCAAGCACTTCCCTGCTGAATTTTTCCAACTGCATCAGATTCTTGGAAACATCCTAATAATGTTCCGATAGAAGCGTTGTCTGTTGGGTTTAAGCTGTAAAGAACAGTCTTTGGAAGTTTATCTTCTTTGCAAAGAGCGTCTAAATAAGAAGCTAATTCTGTAATTGGAACACGGTTATAAATACCGTCAAATCCTGTATCCGCTCCAATTTTATTGAACATCTTTGTATTGTTATTTCTTGTTACCCCAAAGTGTAACTGCATTCCCCAGTCAAGTCTCTTGTATTCTTTTCCTAAGTAAAGCATACAAGCTGTTTTGAATTTCATTTCTTCTTCTTCAGAAAGCACTTCGCCACCAAGACGTTTTGCTAAGATCGCATCGATTTCTTCTTCTGTTGCTTCTACATATGGAATGTATAATAAACCGTGGTCACTTGCTTTACATCCCATTTCATTGAAGAATTCCATTCTCTTTGTAATTGCACATTTCCAATCAGCAAATGTTTTGATTTCTACTCCTGCAACTTCAGCAAGTTGTTTTGTATAATCAGCAAAGTCTGGTTTTTCAATAGAAACGGCTCTATCTGGTCTCCAAGCTGGAAGTACCTGAATATCGAAAGTTTCATCTTCTTTAATCACTTTATGCCATCTTAAATCATCGATTGGATCATCTGTTGTACAAATTAAAGTAACGCCAGAAGCTTTCATGATTCCTCTTGCACTCATTTCTGGCTGAGCAAGTTTTGCATTGCAAAGATTCCATACTTCTTCTGCTGTATCGCCATTTAAGTCGCCTTCATATCCAAAATATTGTTTTAATTCTAAATGGCTCCAGTGATAAAGTGGATTTCCGATGGCTTTTTCTAATGTTTCCGCCCATTTTTGGAATTTTTCTCTATCTGTAGCATCTCCTGTGATGTAACGTTCTTCTACACCATTGCTGCGCATTTGACGCCATTTATAATGATCCCCACCAAGCCATACTTGAGTGATATTTTCAAAATGTCTATCTTCTGCAATTTCCTGTGGATTGATGTGGCAGTGGTAGTCTAAAATTGGTGTTTTTTCTGCATATTCATGATAAAGAATTTTTGCAGTTTCTGTAGAAAGTAAAAAATCTTGATCCATAAATTTTTTCATCTTACGGTTCCTCCATCTATTTTATTTAGAAAAAGGGTGTTAGAACAACTTAAGAAATACGATCTCTTAAATTGTCATAACACCTCCTTTTCTATGCTATATTTTATAGTAATATCATCGGATAAATTAAGCCTCTAACGCTTTTTCAAATCTTTCGAGTAACTCTTTTTGATATGCTTCATCAAAAGTTCCTTCCACTAATTTTGGAAATGCTTCATTTTTTAAACGTTCCCAGCTTTCGCCTTCTTTGTTTACGATGATTGGGAAGAACCATACACCATTTTTGAATGCACTGTCTCTATCTCCAAACGCATCTCCTACCATTAATGTATTCTTTTTGTCATATCCAAGTTTTAAAAGTTCTCCGATACAATGTGCCTTTGAACCTGCTTCTTGGCTTAATAATACGCGGCAATCTTCTTTTAATCCATGTTTTGTCCATTCAGCCTGCACTGCTTCACCATTTGCAGAAGATACTGCTGTTAAATCTGCTTGCTGACACATAAAGTCCATTGTTTCCTTTACATGATCAAATGGTTTGTCATCTTTTGGTAATTCTGTAATCGCACGGTTTACATGAATACTCCAAAGAAGTGCATTTTCCATACATGGATTGTTTGCTTTTTGGCAATATGCCATAAGAGCTGGATTAGAAAGCTCATTCGCTTCTTCTGTCCATTTTACAAATTCATCTAATCCTTCGATTTCATATCCTTTTTCTCTTGCCCAAAGAAGTCCTAATGCTAATCCTTTGAAACGGTTAATTCCTCTTGTTGTTGTAAAAAGGTTTACATCGTTCCAGTAAGCAAGTCCTTCTTCTTGTACTGCTTCTAAACCATACTGTTTAATCCATTCTGGTCCGAAACATTTGAAATGTTTTACATTCATTGTATCCATTGCACAACCATCGCTGTCAATGCATACAAGGAAATCTTTTTCTCTTGTATAATCAAAATATCCCATATTTCTACTCTCCTAATCTATTACCAACGTGTATCAGGTAATCCACAGAAGGAATCTACTGGATCAATTCCTTTGAATTCAGAACGTCCTACTAATTTTTCTACAAGTGCATCTAATGTATGTTCGTTTTTATCATATGCATTGATATAAGTTTTTACCTGAGGCACATCTGCTAAGTGGAATGGGCAGCAAAGAGAAATGAAGATTGTTGGAAGTTCATGTACATACCAAGGCATATCTGGTGTACCTTTACTTAATTTCCATTCAATTCTCTGTACTGTTGCACATAAACTATCAACATAAGCAACTTGGATAATTAAATCATAGTTATCTGTAATATTAGTGATAGGTGCTTTTCCAGCATACATATTTTTCATAGCCTGTCCAACTTCTTCTTTTGGAAGTTTCGCTATTTTATCAATTGCAGATTCGTAGATTGTTACATCAAAGCCTTCTGCTTCTAATTTGTTCTTTAAGTAGTCAATATAACTTTCTTTCTTTCCAGCTCCACCAGCCATAAGAGCGAATGCACTTTCTTTTTCCTGTGGAACTAATAAAATACGTTTGTGTTTTTCAGGAGAAAGTGGAAGTGGAGAATCTCCGATATTTTTTACTAATGTGATCGCTTTATCAGATACTTCTTTTGCGATATCTTTAAATTCTTGAGATCCGATTACACTTAATCCTTCTTCTGGTGGTGTAATTTCTTCTGCTGTTTTCTTATGAAGTCCTAAGTATGCTTTTACACCTAAGATTCTTTCTAATGCATCTTGAAGACGTTCTTCTGTGATTACACCATTTTTGTATCCGTTCATCATGTATTCGAAGTCTTCATCTGGATCGTTGAAGAATAAGAACATATCACATCCTGCTGCGATTGCGTTAGGAAGAATATCACTTCTCTTCATCATAGCTGTCATACCAACCATATGAGAAGCATCTGTTACAACCATACCGTTGAAACCTAATTTTCCTCTTAATAAATCTGTGATAAGTTCTTTACAAAGAGTTGCTGGCATTGTTTCTTCATCTTTCATAGATGGGTTAAAGAATTTTTGGTAAGCTGGCATCATAATGTGACCTGCCATAACAGTGTGCACACCTGCGTCGATCATTCCTTTATATACTTTACCAAATGTTTCATCCCATTCTTCGCAAGAATAAGTATTAACAGAGTTGCTTAAATGCTGATCTCTTTCGTCGATTCCATCTCCTGGGAAGTGTTTCATTGCACAAACCATGTTGCTTTCCATGAAACCTTTCATATAAGCTTTAGAGAATTCTAAAACGCGGTCTGGATCATCACCGAATGTACGGTTAGAGATGATTGGGTTTCTCCAGTTACGGTTGATGTCTACGATTGGTGCAAAAGACCAGTTACATCCAACTGCTGCTGCTTCAATACCAGAAACACGTCCCATTTCATAAGCGTATTTCACATCGTTTGTAGCACCAACTTTTACTTCTAAACCGATTTCTGTACCGTCTGTACAAGCACCATTTCCACCAGCTTCTGTATTTGCTGCGATAAGCATTGGGATTTTAGATACTTTTTGTAAAATACGGTTCTGATCATAAACTTCTTTTGCTGTACCTGGGTTGTAACGAACAGCACCAAATTTATATTTTGTTACAACATCTGTTAAATATTCTTCTGTTCTTGAAGATCCCATGTTTACGAAAAGCTGACCGATCTTTTCTTCAATTGTCATAGAATCAATAGTATCTTTTACCCATTTAATCGCTTCATCATCTAAATAATATGGTTTTGCTTTTAAATCTACTCTTGCCATCTCTTTATCCTTCCTTAAACACTTTTTATTGGAAGACACGCAGCATATTAAAAAATATGTGCGTGCCTAATGTTTATCTGTTTTCTATTGTCTTTGATAGGCAATATAAAGTTTTTTATACTCCTGAGTAAGCAGAGAAACCACCATCGATAGGAATAACAACTCCTGTGATAAATCCAGCTGCTTCGTTATTTAATAAGAATAACATACTTCCAAGAAGTTCTTCTGCTTGTCCAAAACGTTTCATTGGTGTAGCAGCTAAGATCTTACCTGTTCTAGCTGTTGGTGTTCCATCTTCATTGTATAATAATTTTTCGTTCTGTTTTGTTACGAAGAATCCTGGTGCAATTGCATTTACACGGATACCTGTTCCTGCGAAGTGAACAGCTAACCATTGTGTGAAGTTGCTGATAGCAGCTTTTGCTCCACTGTATGCTGGAATCTTAGTAAGTGGTGTGTAAGCGTTCATAGAAGAAATGTTTAAGATATTGCATCCTTCTTTTTCTACCATGTCTTTTGCGAATTCCTGTGTTGGAAGAAGTGTTCCAATGAAGTTTAAGTTAAATACGAATTCTACACCGCTTTGTTCTAAATCGAAGAAAGATTTTGTATCAGCATCGATATCGCCAGCTTCGAAATATTCTTTATCTGTTGTTGCTCTTGGGTTATTTCCGCCTGCACCATTGATTAAGATATCACATGTTCCAAAATCAGCAAGGATTTTATCATGTGCTTCTTTTAAGCTTTCTTTATCTAATACGTTTGCTTTGTATCCTTTTGCAATGAATCCTTCTTTTACGATTTCATCTGCATATGCCTGTGCTGCTTCTTCGTTTAAGTCAAGAAGAGCTACTTTTGCTCCTGCTGTTGCTAATGCATGAGCCATCATAGAACAAAGAACTCCGCCTGCACCTGTTACAACTGCTACTTTTCCAGTTAAATCTGCTTGAATTGGTAATTTCATTTTCAATTCCTCCTTGATTTTTTTCAACAAAATTTATTATAGTATTAACGTCAAAAGTACTTTATGTAAGCTTTTCACGTTTCCTCAACATTTTCTTATTTATTTCTGTCTTTTGCGCTTTTTTCAACTGCTTCCCAGAGACCATTGATATAAGTTGCTCCAAGAGCACGGTCATAAAGACCATATCCTGCACGTCCTGTTTCTCCCCAGATCATTCTTCCGTGGTCTGGACGAATGTATCCAGTAAATCCATTGTCATGTAATGCTTTTGTAATTTCATACATGTCAAGGCTTCCGCATTTAGAAAGATGTGCGCTTTCTTCGAATCCGTTTTCTAAGATTTTAACATTTCTCATGTGTACGAAGTGGATTCTTCCCATAGCTGCATATTTTGCTGCCATTTCTGCTACGTCGTTTTGGTTAGAACATCCAAGAGAACCTGCACAAAGTGTGATTCCGTTGTGTTTGTCATCTACTAATTTTAAGAAACGATCTAAGTTTTCTTCACAAGTGATGATTCTTGGAAGACCAAAGATGCTCCAACATGGATCGTCTTCATGGATTGCCATGTTTACATCACATTCTGCTGCAACAGGGATGATTCTTTCAAGGAAGTACTGTAAGTTGTTCCATAAATCATCTTCTGTCATGTTGTTGTATTCTGCTACGATATCTTTTAATTCTTCTCTTGAGTAGCTAGAATCCCATCCTGGAAGTGTTAAATCACTGTCGCTTTGTAATGGGTTAACAGCATCTACTTGTTCCTGATAGTATACAAGTGTTGTAGAACCATCTTCTAATTTATGATCAAGCTGTGTTCTTGTCCAGTCAAATACTGGCATGAAGTTATAACAAATACATTTTACACCTGCTTTTGCTACTCTTCTGATGTTTTCACAGTAGTTTTCGATATAACGGTCTCTTGAAGGTTTTCCAAGTTTGATATCTTCATGTACTGGAATACTTTCAATAACGTCAAAGTGAAGTCCGTTAGATTCTACTAAATTTTTTAATCTGGAGATAGATTCTTCTGGCCATACTTCTCCAACTGGTACATCGTATACTGCTGTTACGATGGAATGCATTCCTGGAATTTGTCTAATATTTTCTAATGTAACTTTGTCGTCTTCTCCGTACCAACGGAAAGATAATTTCATTTCGCTCATATTTTCTCCTTCTTAAACTTAATTTTACATAATTTTACATAACCTAAAGTTTTAACACTCTTATCTAATGATAAAAAGAAAGGTTCCTTTCTTCTTCACAGATAACAAATCAGATCCAAGTTTTCACTTGAATCTCATTTCTTATGTGAAGTTTTGAAATCTGACATAAATTTCTTAAATTTCTGTTAATACGACATTAACACTGCCACCCTTTTCCACAACCACACGGTGTTGTCGCATTTTAAAAGGGCGGCAATGTCATTATTTTATGTCTATTCGATTAGTTCGCGTTTGCACGACGTTCTTCTAAAATCTTTGTATTTTCACTAATTTTCTTTTTACTTAATGGATAAATAAATAATAAAACAAGTGCAACTAAGATAAATCCAATACCCTGTCCTAATGTTGTTACAGTGTATAATTTATTTGTAACGGCTTCTGTCTGTACATCTGCTGTTACAACATATCCGATTGCTGATAATGCAAATCCACCTAAACCACCAGCTAATGCCTGGCCAAGCTTTCTTGCGAAAGAGTATACTCCGTAGATAGCACCGTCGTCACGTTTATGTGTACGAACTTCACTATCATCAAGAACGTCTGTTAAGAACGCCCATACTGCCATCTGGAAGTACATATATCCAAAAGTACCTACGAAAGTGATTCCAACATATACCCATGGATTTTTAACACGTAAAATACATAATACGATATATACGATACCTGTAAATAATGTACCTACAACCGCTGTTTCTTTCTTACCAAATTTCATAGAAAGAAGTACGATAAATGGTGAAAGTCCAAGTGTTACAACTAACATTAATGAGTTGTATGTTGATAACGCTCCTGGATTCTTGAAGTATTCAGAGTATAAGTATGCATTTAAACTATTTGCTAAGATAGTAGCAAATACTAAACAAATTGCTGCTAAAATTAAAGCAATTAACGCACGGCTTGAGAAAAGAGTTTTTACAAGATTTGTTTTCTCTTTTCCTGCTTCTTTTTGTTTTGGAGCAACCTGTACACGTTCTGTTGTACATTTGTAGCAAATGATATAGCAAACAACTGCTAAAATAGCGAAAACTCCTGCAATTTTTGGGAACATTCCTTTGTTAACAACTTGGTTACCATCTGCATTTGCATGATAAATAAGAACTGGTACTGCTACGTTAATAACAGTTGATGCAATCTGAGCACCTACAGAACGCCATGTAGACAACTGCGCTCTATCCTTTGGATCTGCAGAAATAGAAGCTGCCATAGAACCATAAGGAATGTTAATACTTGTGTAGCAAATAGAGCCCCAAAGAATATATGTTGCAAACATATAAACAACTTTTACAGTCATGGAAGCATTAGCAAGGCTTGATTGATACATCAAAAAGCTGGCTAACGCAACTGGTATACACATACGGCGAATCCAAGAACGGAAACGTCCGTCTTTTGCTGGTGTTACTCTATCGACAATAACACCCATACCGATATCTGTAAAAGCATCAATAATTCTTGAAACCATAAATAAAGTTCCAACAAGTGCGGCACTTACACCTAATACCTTGGTATAAAATACCATTAAATATCCGCTAGCGAAAATGAACATAAAGTCATTCGCAATATCACCCATCATGTATCCGAACTTATCTTTGATACCGAAAGGTTTTGTACTTGTTTTTGTACTCATAATTACTTTCTCCTCCATTCTTTTTCCTGTGATTATGAAGCACATATTTTGTGAAAGAAAAGACAACTTTTGTTGCTTATATAGTAAACTATACACCACTTGTATACAAGTAGTCAACACTGTTCTTTATTTTCGTAATTTTTTCACAGTTTTCGACCTGATTTTTTATGCATTTTCACAGTAAACACACCATTCTGTTTTTTATTTTTATGGTTTAATTCATGTATACAAGCTTTTATACTGTCTTTTTATTTTTTTTCATATAGTTTTATTTTTGTCAATCTTACCTCTTTCTTTTTATTTTCCCCTATTATTTGTATACAACCGTCTCTTATTTCCTCCTCTTATAGAGATACTCCTACATTTTTTCTTTTATTTCCTGTTATATTATTCCTTTTTTTCTATAATTTATACATCAAATATGTTATAATCTATATAGTCGAACATTTATTTGTAAATTGATATTTAAAAAGTAAGAAAGGTAAAACTGGTAATGAATATGAGTGAAATCAAACACAGTAAGGAACTGACAGACTCAAAAGGAAAACTCCCTTACTTAAAACGCACTACCTCCCAAATCGTCTATCAGTCTTTAAAAGATGATATTCTACATCTAATTTTGCCCCCTGGTAGTGCGATTAGTGAAACGGAAACTGCAACAAAATATAATGTTTCAAGAACACCTGTTAGAGATGCTTTTAAAGCATTAGAAAGTGAAGATCTACTGGAAGTACGCCCCCATATTGGAACGTTTGTATCCTATATCGATCTCAATAAAGTATCGGATATGATTTTTATGAGAGAATCTTTAGAAGAGACAGTTTTAAAAATTCTTGCCAATACTTGTACACAATCTCAGATTTTAAAAATCCGTCTGTTACTAAAAGAGCAAGAAGAATTGATCTCCCATATATCTCCCCTCTCTCCCGAAGAACATAATGCTCTTGGAACACAATTTCTAAAAATGGATAATGAATTTCATTCCACTCTTTTTAACTTAGCAGGGAAAAGTAGCATTTGGAAGTTTATGAATCTATACAATACCCATTATGAACGATTCCGCACTTTGATTAATTGGAGTGAAAACAATATGCTCCCCTCTCTTTATAATCAGCATTGTCTTATGGTAGATGCTATCGCAGCCAAAGATCTTAACACGTTATCCTCTTTAGTTTCCACACATTTAAATAGTGGATTTTCTACAAATGCAGATATTCTTTTGAAAAATGCAAAATATTTCAAAGAAGCGGATAACTAAATATTGCTTTTTATAGGATTTTATGGGATACGATATTCCGTTTCTTATCCCATAAAAAAATAGCCTTGTAAGAATTGTTCCATAGGAATAATTCTTACAAGGCTATTTTTTCATCCTTTTATTTTTGTATTTCTCTTGTCTTTTCTCTTCTTAATAAGCGATTTCCCATTATTTTGTGCTTACCAAATCTTTTAAATCCGTTGGATCGTACGTGATCGTAATTTTAGAATCCTTATCAACCTGTAAATATGAAATAATCATTGGATAAATATCTCCATAAAGACTTGATTCCCATCGCTTTGATTTTAACGTTATGTCTTTACAAATATATTCAGACTCGTTACTCTTAGTAAAAGTATATCCCGTATATTCCTTTAATGCTCCTACTAGCTTTTGCATATTCTGAATTGAGGCCACATCACCATAGTCTTTTATATAGACTCTTGTGTAATATGGGATAATTGCAATCGAATATGCCCCAGAAGATATATGATAATCCGAATCTGAGACAGCAATTTGTACTGCATTTACTAACTGATCCAAATTATTGATATCTGTGGATTTCCTTGATTTCTCCACATATTTTACATATTGTGGTGCTAAAAGTCCAATTAAAATTGCTAAAATAGCAACTACGATAATTCATTTTTTCTCCTTATTCTATTTTTCAACTCCCTTTAAATTTTTAGAAATATAATAATTAAAAAAAAGATTCCCGTCAATCAGTACGCAAAAAAAGATGGAATCAACTAAAATCGTTGATTCCATCTTTTTTATCATCTCTTAACGATGTCCTTGCTCACGAAATCTTGTTAATTCTTCTCTTGTTGGTAATTCTTCGTTATCACTACTTACCATAACTTGCATAGAACCAATAGCATTTCCACGATCTGCCATTTCTCTTATATCTCCACCTTCTAAGTAAGCACTTAACACACCAACAGCAAATCCATCTCCTGCACCAACCGTATCTACAACTTCTTTTACTGGATATCCATCAAAATATCCTTCTTCTGTTTCATTTTTCACATAAGCACCTTTTGCACCAAGTTTTACTACAACTGTTTTTGCACCAAGTCCTAAGTAATAATTTGCAATTTCTTCTGGATTTTCACTTCCCATTAAAATCTTTCCTTCCCCGATTCCTGGAAGCACAATATCCGCCTTTGACGCAAGGTCATTAATGGTACGAATCATAGCGCTTTTGCTTTCCCAAAGGCTTTCTCGTAAGTTTGGATCAAAAGAAACGGTTAAATTACACTCTCTTGCTTTTTCAATAATTCGATATACTGCATTTCTACTGCTTAAAGAAAGGGCTGGCAAAATTCCTGTGATATGAAGGAGTTTTGCTCCACGAAAATCGATGGAATTTACATCATCCTCTGTAATACAAGAAGCAGCACTATTCTTTCTCAAATAATAAACGGCTGGATCTCCTTCTCTTACATGATTTTTCCATTGGAATCCTGTTGGTCTTTCTTTATCTCTTATAATGTTTGTGTGAATTCCCTCTTCCTTTAGCTTTCTTTCAATATAATCTCCAAAGGGATCCATACCAAGTCTTGTAGCATACATAACATCATATCCAAGTCGTGTAAGACCGACTGCCACATTCACTTCTGCTCCTGCTAACAATCTTTTAAATTCTGTTGCCTCTGCAAGACTTCCCTCTTCTTTTGCTGCAAATAAAGCCATAGGTTCTCCAAATAATATTACTTCTGAAGCCATTTTTTCCCTCCTGTTATTCAAACATCGCTTCTACTCATGTTCTTTTCCTATTAGAAATATATCATAACCATAAAAAATTTTCTTGTTTTCGTATAAATTATGAAAAAGACTGCACGTCCTAAAACATCTCTTGTTTTATTGAGCGCCCAGCCTTTTTCTTATGATCCATTACTTATTGCTTATTCTTTAATTTTTATTATTTTTTGTAATCAAAATCTGGAATCTGTGTCCATCTATGTTTAAAGTAATGAGCGGCTAATTTTGGTTTTCTATCTCTTGTAAACAGACCTTTTTTATTTCCTTGCACACGGAGTAATCCTTGGCTTGTAGCAAAGTCTGCAAAGTTCCATACCTGCTCACCAACTACGATATCATATTCATCAAATACTTTATGATACATTTCATAGTATTCTACTTGATATTCTTCTGTGTAAAGAACTGGTGTTGTATCATGAAGTCCCATAACGGTGTCCGCACCATACTCTGTGAATACAACTGGTTTTCCAAGTTCTTTCCATATTTCTAACTCTTTGCGAAGAGCAGATTCTCCTCTTTCTAAATCTGCAGTCTGTGTATACCAACCGAAATAACGGTTTAAGCAAATAACATCACTTAACTCTCTTGAACAGTCTTTTTCTGGTGGTGCAAGCTGAACGCTTACTAAAGTACAAGGACGTTTTTGTGGGTCTAACTCTCTTGCTAAATCATAAAGTGGTTTGAAATAATCATAAGCACCTTCTCCTGCTGAATCTGGCTCATTTGCAATGCTCCACATAACAACACAAGCGTGGTTTTTATCTCTTGCAATTAACTCGCGAATAACATCTTTATGATGTTCCTGTGTTTTAAGTCCGTGTTCTTTATCAAAAGTGGAGACTTTTTGTCCATTGAAGTTCGCTCCACCACCAAATTCTAAGTTAACACCAACTGCTGTTGTTTCATCGATAACAACGATACCTTCTCTATCACAAAGACGCATCATTTCTTCGCTGTATGGATAATGGCTTGTACGGAAGCTGTTTGCTCCTTGCCATTTCATAAGAGAAATATCTTTTGTATTCATTGGAAGATTGATTCCACGTCCATTTGGGAATGTATCTTCGTGTTTTCCGTATCCTTTAAAATAAAATGGTTTTTCATTAATTAAGAAACGATGTCCATCCACACGAACCGTACGAACACCATATGGAAGTGTATAAACATCATCTTTAAATGTTACTTGCACATCGTATAGATAAGCATTTAATGGTTGCCATAAGCGAACATTTTCTACTTTTAATACGCCACTTGTTCCTTCGCTTTTTGCAACTAAATTTCCTTCTTCATCAAACATTTCTACGATACATTCGCCTTCGCCAACCGTATCAACAGAATAGATAATGTTTGCATCTGTTCCATTTACTTCTGGAACGAGAGTAATATCTGCAATATATTCCTTTGGTGTTGTATAAATTTTAACAGGACGTGTGATTCCACAGTAATTAAAGAAGTCAAAGTTTGGATTGTTTCTAGGTCTTTCATCTGCTCCTGCTGTATCTTCTAATCCAAGAGCGCTATCTCCAAGAATTCCTGATTTTGTACCAACTGGTAATGTTGTGTAATCAATTGCATTATCAACAGCGATTGTGAGTAAATCATCTTTTCCTGTTACTTTATCTGTAATTTCAACTTCAAATGGAAGGAATCCTCCTTTATGATCACAAAGAAGTTCTCCATTTAAGTAAACTCTTGCATGATGAGTTACTGCGTCCATGCGAAGCATAACTCTTTGTGTTCTAGCAAAAGCAGGTACTGCAATTTTTCTCTGATAGAATACCCATCCATAATGATCGCGGAAATGAATTCCCTCTTTTAAATCATTATAAGATGCTGGCACTGGCATTGTCATCGCATCTTCTAACTTTCTTGTATACCACTGTTCGTCAAATCCTTTTCCTGTATCCAATTTAAAATCCCATACACCGCTTAAATCCATAACGATACGAGATTCTGTTCCAATAGAATATAACATTTTTATTTCTCCTTTTTATTCGTTTTCCTTATTTTTCACTATACTCCACCTGTATACAAGTGTCAATTGCAGAAAAATATTTTTCCTCTTTTGCACAAAAATAAGGAGTCATTTTTGTATACTATGACAAATTTTTGTTAATAAAATAACAATAAACCCCATAAATGTTTTTTAATT
>UQVN01000050.1 GCA_900544525.1 uncultured Eubacteriales bacterium | reverse complement strand
GTGCAGGAGATGTGAAAGCGTTTGATGGAGCGGCTAGTTTTTGGGGATTTGATGGTCAGCCAAAATATATTAAGGCACCAATGATTCCAGGACATGAATTTGTTGGTACGGTTGTGGAAATGGGGCCAAATGTGAAAGGAAACTGGAAAATTGGGGATCGCATTTGTCCAGAACAGATTGTTCCATGTGGAGAGTGTATGTTCTGTAAAACAGGAAGACATTGGATGTGTGAAAAACATGATTTATTTGGATTCCAAAATAATGTTAATGGGGGTATGGCAGAGTATGTGAAGTTGACAAAAGAAGCGCTTCCTTACATGGTTCCTGCGGATATGCCAATTGAAAAAGCAGCTCTTATTGAACCATATGCTTGTTCTTTCCACTGTGTAGAACGGGCTCAGGTAAAGACAACGGATGTAGTTGTATTATCTGGAGCGGGAACACTTGGACTTGGTATGGTAGGTGCGATTCGTCAAGCAAATCCAAAATGCTTTATTGTACTCGACATGAATGAAACTCGATTAGCAAAGGCAAAAGAGTTTGGAGCGGATATTGTTATGAATCCCGCAAAAGAAGATGTGGTGGCAAAAATTAAAGAGTTAACCAATGGATATGGTTGTGATATTTACATAGAGGCTACAGGACATCCATCTAGTGTACAGCAAGGATTAGATGCGATCCGTAAGATGGGAAGATTTGTAGAATTTTCTGTCTTTGGTCAGCCAGTGACAGTAGACTGGAGCATTATTTCAGATAGAAAAGAGTTAGATTTATTAGGTTCTCATTTAAGTCCATTCTGCTATGATACCGTAATTGAATGGATTGGAAATGGAACACTTCCAACCGATGGTATTGTGACCCATAAGTTTTCATTAGAAAAATGGAAAGAAGGGTTTGAGTTTGCAAAAACAGGAAAAGAAGGAGCTATGAAAGTCGTATTAGTTCCAGAATTAGAGGCATAGGAGGGGAAGTTATGCAAAGAATTATGAACGATCCTGATAATATTGTAGATGAAATGTTACAAGGATTTTTAAAGGCACATAATGATATTGTAGAAGGAACAGAAAATAAGCGAGTGATAAAAGCAAAACATAGAAAAGAAGGAAAAGTTGGAGTGATTACAGGCGGAGGCTCTGGGCATAAACCAGCCTTCATTGGATACTGTGGAGAAAACCTCTGTGATGCTGTGGCAGTTGGGGAAATTTGTTCTTCTCCAACGGCAGCCGCCTTTCTTGATGCAGCAAAAGTAGCGGATCAAGGAAAAGGAGTTGCTTGCCTATATGGAAACTATTCTGGGGATAACATGAATGTAAAAATGGCAGTGAAAATGGCGAAAAAACAGGGCATTACAGTGAAAACAGTTGTTGCCAATGATGACGTAGCCTCTGCACCAAAAGATCAGAGAGAAAAACGCCGTGGAGTAGCTGGAGAAGTACTTATGTGGAAAGTTGGCGGAGCAAAGGCGGCACAAGGTGGAGACTTAGACGAAGTGATTGCAGCAGCACAAAAAGCAATCGATCATACAAGGAGTGTTGGAATTGGATTAACTCCATGCACGTTACCAGCGGTGGGACATCCGAATTTTACCATTGAAGATGGAACAATGGAAGTTGGAATCGGACATCATGGAGAACCAGGAATCGAAGTGTGCCAATTAGAGACAGCGGATAAAATGGCAAAGAGAATGGTGGATATTGTCGTACCAGATTATCCATTTGAGTCAGGAGATGAAGTTGTTGTATTAGTGTCAGGGCTCGGTGCAACACCAGTGATGGAACTTTATGTTTTATACGATGAAATCGATCGCCTGTTAAAGGAAAAAGGAATTCAGACTTATAAAGCCTATGTTGGGAACTATTTTACTTCTTTAGAGATGATGGGGGCGACTCTTACCATTATGAAATTAGATGAAGAATTAAAAGAATTAATCGATATGCCAGCAAACAGTATGGGATTAAAACAGATGTAGGTCATTGGAGTGAAATAAAAAGGAGAAGTGGTATGGAAGTTTTTAAAAACGAAGAAGGCAATCTTGTATTATCAGCTATGGTAAAGGGGATTCAAGAAAACAAAGCCTATTTAGGTGAAGTGGATGGACTCATTGGCGATGGGGATCATGGAATGAATATGAATAAAGGTTTTAGCCTATTTGAAAAGCGTTTTTTAGATGGTGCTATTACTTTTACAGAAGGACTTGATGAATTAGGAACGATTTTATTTTCTGAGATCGGCGGTTCTATGGGACCAATTTATGGCACCATTTTTATGGATATGGCAACAGCAGGAGAAGACTATGAAGAGATTGGTGTCAAAGAATTGGGCATTATGTTAGAGGCAGGATTACATGGATTACAAGAGATTGTGGAAGCACAAGTTGGGGATAAAACACTTGTGGATACATTAAGTCCCGCAGTAGATGCTTTAAAAGAAGCAGAAAAAAATGGACTATCGTTAAAAGAAGCATTACAAAATATGAAAGAAGCAGCAGAACTTGGAAAAAACTCTACAAAAGATATGGTGGCAAAATTTGGACGTTCGAGCCGATTAGGGGAACGCTCAAGAGGAGTATTAGATGCAGGAGCGACTTCTTGTTATATTATTTTAAACTCTATGGCAGATGCTATGGCGGCAAATCTTTCCTAAAGAGAAAAAGAATCTTTTGTTACAAAAGGAATAGGAAAAATGGAAAGGGATATGTTAGGAACGATCTCTTAAAAACTTGAATAAAAAGGGAGGGTAATAAAATGAAAATTGCAGTTGGTTGTGATGAAGCAGCATTTGATTTAAAGATGATTATTGTAGAACATTTAAAAGAACAAGGGTATGAAGTAGACGATTTTGGGGCAGAAAAGGGGGAAGTTGTCTTATATCCAGACGTCGCTTATAAAGTAGCCGATGAAATTGCAAATGGACATTATGAAAGAGGTATTTTACTTTGTGGAACGGGAATTGGCATGAGTATTTGTGCCAATAAAGTTCCAGGGGTTCGGGCTGCCGTATGCCATGATCCATTTTCTGCACAACGAGCAAGAAAGAGTAATGATGCACAGATTATGTGTCTTGGAGAGCGAGTAGTAGGAAAAGAACTAGCAAAATGTCTTGTGGATATTTGGTTAGAGTGTGAATTTGCAGGTGGTGGTTCTGCTCCAAAAGTAGAGAGAATTCGTGAATTGGAAGTGGAACATATCAAAAATTTCGCTTAATAAGGGATGAGGAAGAGAATGAAAAATTTGGTTGTAGCCCAATCTGGCGGTCCAACTGCTGTAATCAATGCGACTCTTGTAGGAGTCATAGAGTATGCGATGAAAAGTTCAAAGGTGGATCGGATTTTAGGAGCAAAAAATGGAATCGAAGGAATACTAGAAGAAAACTTTGTAGATTTAAAGAGTATCTTTTTAAAGGAAGAAGAAAGAAAGCGGCTTTCCTTGACCCCATCCTCTTATCTTGGTTCTTGTAGAAGAAAAATGAAAGAGAACGAAGAAAGTATGATAAAACGGATCATAGAAATTCTACGAAAAAATGAAATTGGATATTTTGTATATATCGGAGGAAATGATTCTATGGATACCGTTTATCAGCTTTCTAATTATTGTAAACAGCATAAGATAACAGAGATACAAGTTGTTGGAGCACCAAAGACCATCGATAACGATTTGGTACATATCGATCACTGTCCAGGATTTGGTTCTGCTGCAAAATATGTAGCTACCACATTTGCAGAACTAGAAAGAGATTGTTCTGTCTATCAAACAAAAGCAGTGACCATTGTGGAAGTGATGGGAAGGAATACGGGGTGGTTAACGGGAGCAGCGGCTCTTGCAAGACTTGGGGATGGAAATGGACCTGATCTCATTTACTTATGTGAAAAATACTTTTCTCTTAGTTCTTTTTTAGAAGATGTAAAAGAGAAGTTAAAAGAAAAAAATGCAGTATTAATTGCTGTCAGTGAAGGAATCCAAGATGAGGACGGGCATTATATTTCAGAAAAGATACAAAATGGACAGATGGATGAATTTGGACATTCGTATATTTCTGGAGTATCTAATATTTTGGCAGAAGAGGTGAGAAAACAAATAGGTTGTAAGGTTCGGGCAATTGAATTAAGTTTAATGCAAAGATGTAGCGGGCATCTTGTAAGTAAAACCGACTTAATAGAATCCAAAATGCTCGGTGAAAAAGCCTGTGAATGTGTATTAGAATATCAAAATGGTATGATGGCTTCTGTGATTCGGAAAAAGGATGAACCATATGAGGTGATTTATACAGCAGTTCCAGTGGAGAAAGTAGCTAACTATGAGAAAAAGGTTCCAGAGCATTTTATCCACCAAAATGGACATGATGTGACAGAAGCTATGATTCGATATTTATTTCCACTGATTCAAGGGGAATGTAACATTGAATATGAGAATGGAATTCCAAAACATAGTGTTTTATAAATCATTTTGATAGCAAATAAATAAAAAAGAATCCGAAAAATAGAAAAAATAGGAAAAAGAAAATAGAATAAAAAATGTTAAGAAAAGACTATCTTAAAAGAAAGAATCCAGTATAATAAAAGGAGATTTCTTTTAAGATAGTCTTTTGATTTATGAAAAGAAAAGTACAATAGGAAAAGAAAAGGAGAAGAAAATGAAAGTTGTTTATAAAAATGGGACGATCTATACAGGGGAAACTTTTGTAGATTATTTCATGGTAGAAGATGGTGTTTTCCAAACCGTAGGTATGTGGAGTGAGGAGACCGAAGAGAAAAGAAAAGAGATAGAAAAACAAGTCGATAAGGTTGTGGATTTACAAGGAAGATTTGTGTGTGCAGGTTTTAACGATTCTCATATGCATTTATTAAATTTAGGTAGTGCTCTTTCTATGGCCCAATTATCAAAACATACAAAAACGATGAAAGAGATGATAAGCTACTTAAAAGAATATTTAAAACAAAGACAAGAAAGTGGTATGTTAAAAAAAGGGATGTGGATCAAAGGAAGAGGTTTTAACCATGATTATTTTGAAGATGAAAATCGGTTTCCAAATCGCTATGATCTCGATCAAGTTTCTACAGAATATCCAATCTGCATTACTCGTGCTTGTGGACACATTTGTATTGTCAACTCAAAGGCCTTAGAAGTCATCGGCGTGACAAAAGAGACGGCACAAGTAGAGGGAGGACATTTTGAAGTAGATGAGCAAGGGGAACCGTTAGGAATCTTTTGTGAAAATGCGCTGAACTTAGTGTATGAAAAACTTCCAGAAGTTACTGTGGAAGAAATGAAAGAGATGATTATACTTGCCTGTGAAAGACTCAATTCTTATGGGGTTACTTCGGTTCAAAGCGACGATTATGCCACATTTTCCAATGTAGATTATCATAATGTAATGGAGGCCATAGAGCAGTTAAGAGAAGAAAAGAAATTAACCGTTCGAATCAATGAACAGGTGCATTTTACAAATCTCAAAGATTTGAAACAATTTGTAGAAGAAGGCAATCATACAAGAGGAGATGTATTTTTTAAAAATGGTCCATTGAAATTATTAGGAGATGGTTCTTTAGGGGCAAGAACTGCTTATTTAAGTCGGCCTTATGCAGATCAAGAAGATACAAGAGGAATCCCTGTCTATAGCCAACAACAATTCGATGAGATGTGTTCTTATGCCAATCAAAATGGAATGCAGATTGCCATTCATTCTATTGGTGATGGGATTTTAGATCATATTTTATTGGCTTATGAGAAGGCATTAAAAGAAGAAAAGAGAGAAGACCATCGCCATGGAATTGTACATTGTCAAATTACAAGACCGGATCAAATCGAGAAAATAAAAGAATTAGGACTTCATGTCTATCTACAATCTATTTTCCTCGATTATGATATTCATATTGTAAAAGAGAGAGTGGGAGAGGAATTAGCTTCCACCAGTTATCAAGCAAAATCTTTGTTAGAAAAAGGAATTACGATTTCCAATGGTTCCGATGCCCCTGTGGAAGAGCCTGTTGTGATGAGAGGAATCCAATGTGCCATCACAAGGCAAAACATCGCTCATACGGTATCGCCTTATTTGGAAAAAGAAGCATTAACAGTAAAAGAAGCTATTGATAGCTTCACAAAAAGTGGTGCTTATGCATCGTTTGAGGAAAAGAAGAAAGGGCAAATAAAAGAGGGAATGATTGCTGATTTTGTCGTATTAGGACAAGATCCATTTAAAGTAGCTCCTTATGAATTAGGGGAAATCCCTGTATTAAAAACTTATGTGGATGGAAACTTAGTGCATGAAAATGGAACTTTTTAAGAGTTCCGTTCTCGCTCTCGGTATTTTAAAGGGGTACAGCTATACGTTTGTTGAAACTTTTTAATGAAGTTACTTGGGTAAGTGTAACCTACTTGTTTTGCTATTTCTGCCACTGAGAGATCGGTTGTACAAAGTAAAGTGGCAGAAGTAGACATCTTTAAAGAAGTGGAAAATTCTCCAATTGTCATATGATAAAAGTGAGAAAATCCAGCTTTTAATTTTTGGGTACTAATGAGCAATTCTTTGCTTAACATTTCAATGGTAGGTGGATTGGCAATATTATTCAATAAAATATCGTGAGCCTTTTGGATACTGCGAATATCTTCCGCATGGAAAGATAAGGAGCGATTACTTCCAATTAGAATCTTTTCATAATAACGTTGATTTGCAAAAGCATTCTCTTTCGAATGTTGGATGTTTTGAGCAAGAATAGCGATACATTGTAAAAGTGCAGATTCTAAATGTAAAGGATTTAGTTGATCCGCTTCTGCCAATTTTAAGAGGCGATGAAATACAGTGTGGATTTCTAAAGGAAGGTAATGATACGTATAATTTTCCTCAAAATTAGAAAAGAAATCCAATGGAAAAAGCGGTTTTATCACCTCTTCAAAATAGGCAGGATAAATGGAAATTTCCATGCCATGAAAATGCTGTCCTCGTTTCCAAACTTGCTTCCCAATAATATTTTTTTCAATGACAAAGAAAGAAGAAGGAGAGAAAGAGGAAACAGGTTGATTTTGTAATTGAAATTTTGTAGTGCCTTCATATACAATTCCAAATCGCATACATAAATCTTCATTTTGAAATTCGATGGCAAAAGGATGATCGATAGAATAGTCGGCAATTCCAAAGTCGTAGTAATTGGGGCGCTCAAAGAGCAGATAATGTCCATTTTCTGGCTTTTTTTCGTTTTGATAAAGGGTATAAAATGGATAAGATTTTGGTGAAAATCCAAGTTCTTGTAAAACAGCGTTGCGAAACTCAGAAGGACAATGAACGGTGTGTATCATTTTTGATTCTCCTTTTAAATACAAGTTTTTTCTGCTATCCCATATGGATAAGAAAAGTTCCTTTAATAGGGATAACAATAGTCGAGTAATTGGTACAAGAATAGTATAAGGGAAGAACGAAGTGATAGCAATAAAATAATGAATTTAGATGATAAAATAATGAAAAAAGTTGAAGGTGTTGTCATAAGAAATGAGTTCTGCTATAATTCACGGAAGTTAGATAGAACTAACCAAAGTGTATAAAAAGTATAGATTCTATGCTTTTTAGGAAAACTGTTAAAAGATAATGTGAAAGTATAGAAACACAAAAGGAGAAATGATATGAGAAAAAAATTATTTGCGCTATTAACAGTATCAGCCCTGGCTGTTGCAGCACTTGCGGGTTGTGGAAATAGCTCTTCAAAAGGAGAAGATAAAACAGGAAATCAAACAGTAGAACAACAATCTTCTGAAACAGTGACAATTAAAGATGCAAAAGGAGAAGTTCAGATTCCAGCAAATCCACAGAGAATTGTCGATTTAAGTGGAAACAGTGATATTTTATCCGTTCTTGGATATTCTGTTGTTGGAACAGCAAACTCTGATGCATATGATTATACAAAATTCCCATCTTATTTAGAAGATGTGTTAAAAGGAGCAAAAATCTTAGGTTATAGCATGCAAGATACAATGGATATCGAAGGTATCTTAGAGTTAGATCCAGATTTAATTATTATTTCTAGTGTTCAAGAAAAAATGTATGATCAGTTAAAAGAAATCGCACCAACTGTTATGATTCAATTAGCTCAGACAGATTGGAAAGAAGATGTGAGCTCTTTTGCAGATTTAATGAATAAAACAGAAACAGCAGACACTTGGTTAAAAGAATACGAAGCAAAAGCAAAAGAAGTAGGAGAATCTATCCGTAAGACTTATGGAGAAGATACAACATACCTTGCTATGTTAGCAAGTGGTGGACAGCTTTATGTATTTGATGCAGCAGGAATTGGAAGCATCCTTTATGAAGATATGGGACTTGAAAAACCTGAAAATATGCCAACACAGGAAAACATCAGCTTACCAGTTATTTCTTATGAAGGTCTTGCTGATATCGATGCTGATTATTTATTTGTTGTTGGAACAGATTCTGATTTTGAAGCACTTCATCAAAATAGTGTTTATAAAAATATGAGAGCAGTAAAAGATGGTCATGTTGTAGAACTTCCATCTAGCCCATACTTTAACATGGGATATAGCTGTATTGGACGTGAAATGTTTTTAGATGAAGTAGTATCACTTATGGAGAAAGTAAATGAATAAGAGAGTTGTCATTTTGACAATCGTTGGTTTACTTGGATTAATCATAGCCGTACTTGCTTCCATTAGTATTGGAGCAAAGGACATTTCAATAGAAGAAATTTATAATGCGATTTTCCATTATGATGGTGGAATTAATCAGCAGTTAATAAGAGAAGTAAGGGCACCACGAATGTTGAGTGCCCTTCTTGTTGGTGGAATGTTAGCTTTAACAGGAGCTATGATGCAAGGTGTTATGAGAAACCCAGTTTCAGAACCATCGATTATGGGAGTAACACAAGGAGCTACGTTAGCCGTGGCAATTTCATCCATCAGTCCTGTCATTGGCGGGATCTATGGAAATTTTTTTATGGGATTATTCGGTGCACTTATTAGTGGAGGACTTATTTTGTTATTTAGCATGAAAAGTGCTTCGAATCAAAGTATTTCAAGAATTTTATTAGCGGGAACTGCCCTTAGCACCTTTTTCCTATCCCTTGCGTCCGTTATCGCTTTATTAGGAAATCGTTCACAAGAGTTGGCTTTTTGGATTGCAGGAGGATTTCGTCAAGCAAACTGGTTACAAGTTGGCTTTTTAGCCATTGTAGGAGGGATTTTCACAATTCTTTCTCTTTGTATGTCAGGCAAAATTAACTTAGTAAATCTAGGAGATGAAGTAGCCATTGGGCTTGGTGTATCACCAGAAAAAATAAAATTTTATACGATTTTATTCTTAATTCCAATTTGTGGACTCTGTGTTTCTGTAGCAGGAAATATTGGGTTTGTGGGACTTTTTATTCCCCATATTATTCGAAAAATAATTGGAAATGATTATCGAAAATTAATGCCACTTTCTTTTCTCTGGGGAAGTGTTATTTTAGTGGTTGCTGATATATTGGCAAGAACGCTAATCGCACCTTATGAATTACCAGTAGGACTTTTTACTGCTTGTATTGGTGTTCCAGTCTTTTTATTACTTGTAAGAAAGGAGAATCGATAAATGAAAAAAGCTTCATGGAAAACGAAAAAAACGATCGGTATTTTTGTTTGTATTCTCCTTTTAGTGATAGCGTTTATTGTTGGATTAATGATTGGAAGCTATTCTATGACACCGCTTGAAGTCATAGAAACTTTATTTGGCAATGGAAATAAGATGCAAAATTTCACTATTTTCCAAATCCGACTTCCAAGAATCTGTCTTGCTATTGTGGTAGCCAGCGGATTAGGGGTATCAGGAGGAATTTTACAAGGCATTACAAGAAATCCTCTCGCAGAGCCTGGGATGATTGGAATTAATGCAGGCTCTGCTTTAGCGGTTGTTCTTTTTATTTCTGCAAAGACCACAGAATATTATTCCGCTATTTCTACTTCAACAGCAGTTATTATGCCAATCATTGCTATGATTGGAGCCATGCTATCCGTAGCTCTTATTTACTTATTTGCCTATAAAAAAGGAGTGACACCTGTGAGATTTATTTTAACAGGTGTTGGAATTAATGCAGGAATTACAGCTATTATTTCTTTTTATCAACTGAATATGTCAAAAGGAGATTATAACCAAGTGCTCACTTGGACAAATGGAAGTCTTTGGGGAAGTAACTGGACTTATATTGCTGTTACAGCGCCGCTTATTTTTCTTTTGATTTTAGTTGTCTTATTCAAAAGTCGTACTCTTGACGTTATGGGGCTTGGAGATGAATTGGCAACAGGACTTGGCGTTTCGGTACAAAAAGAAATGATTATATTTTTAGCGCTATCAGCCATATTAGCTGGACTTGCAACATCGGTTGCAGGTAATATTGCATTTTTAGGACTATTAGGGCCACAGATTGCAAAAAAAATCTTTGGTTCCAACCATCGGATTATGCTTTTAATGTCGGCTTGCATTAGTGGAATTATTTTAATTTTTGCAGATACAGTAGCGAGAAATTTATTTTCACCATTAGAAATACCAGTTGGTATTGTGGTATCCATTCTTGGAGTGCCATACTTTATTTACTTAATGATAAAAGATAAGGCGTAGAAAATAAAATGGAAATGTAAAAAAGAGCAGACAAGTGTAAGAAATAGGAGAAAAAAATGAGTATTGAAATAAAGGATTTACAAGCGGGATATCAAGATACTATCATCATTGAAAAAGCCGATCTTGTTATTCCAAAAGGAAAGATCACAATGATGATTGGACAAAATGGTTGCGGAAAATCAACGTTATTAAAGTCCTTATCCAGAATTTTACCGACAAAACGAGGTGAAATTTTATTAAATGGTGCCAATTTAAAGAAGATGGCCCAAAAAGAGATTGCAAAAAAAATGGCAATTCTGCCTCAAAGCCCTCTTGTTCCAGAAGGAATTTTAGTAAAAGACTTAGTTGCTTATGGACGTTTTCCATATCAAAAACCGATGTCAAGTTTAACAAAAGAAGATCATGAAATTATTGCTTGGGCGATGGAAAAGACAGGAGTGCTTGCATTACAAAATAAACGGGTGGAAGCGTTATCAGGAGGACAAAGACAACGTGTTTGGATTTCACTTGCATTGGCACAAAAGACAGAAATTCTTGTATTAGATGAACCGACCACATATCTTGATATGGCCCATCAATTAGAAATCTTAGAATTATTACAAAAGTTAAATAAAGAAGAAGGAACTACAATTATTATGGTAATCCATGAACTCAATCATGCAGCAAAGTTTGCGGATCATATTATTGGCATGAAAAAAGGAAGTGTCTTATTTGAAGGAAGTCCAAAAGATGTGATTACAGTAGAAAATCTTCGGAATTTATATGAGATAGAAGCAACTTTAATGATGAACAAAGAAAAGGGGTATCCAATTTGTACGGATTATTCTTTGTTAAAAAAGATATCGTCATAAGCCGTATCTATCCGTGATAAAAAGTGAGGAAAGAAGGCGTTATAGAAGAAAGGTGTAATTAACTAAAGATGAAGTTAAAAAGAAATTTTAGACTGGTACTTATTGGACAGATTATTAGTCTATTTGGGAATGCAATTCAAAGGTTCTGTTTATCTCTTTATTTATTGGAATTGACAGGAAGTCCTGCCATTTATGGAAATATATTGGCACTTTCTATTTTGCCATATATTTTCTGTGCTCCAATTGCAGGACAGTTTGCCGATCAATTGAGTAAAAAGAAGATTATGGTTTATTTGGACTTTTTATGTTTTATTCTTTTATTTAGTTATGGAGTTTACTTACAAGGGAATGGAAGTTCTATTATTGTAGCAGGAGCTGTTATGATATTATTATCGGTGGCGGCAACTCTTTATACACCAGCGGTCACCTCTTGTTTGCCAGAGATTGTAGAGCCAGAACGATTAAAATTTGCCAATAGTTGTGTGAGCCAAGTAGGGGCATGGGCAAATATTTTAGGTCCAGTAGTGGCTGGTATGCTCTATGGCTTATTTGGAATTCGATGGATTGTTATTTTAAATGCCATTAGTTTCTTACTTTCCGCTATTATGGAATGTTTTCTCGTTATGCCATTTCAAAAAAAGAAAAAGCAGACTCCAATTTCTTTAAAAAGTTCTTATTTGGAAATGGCAAAGACCGCTGTAGTTGTAAAAAAACAGTATATGGTTGTGTTTGGAATTATTTTATCCTATGCACTTTATAATATTTGCATTGTTCCAGTGAATACGATTGTACTACCTTATGTCATGAACTTACTCTTTCAAGTGCCATCAGAAGTATATGGAACAGTAGAGGGTGTCATTGTATTAGGCTCTTTATTCAGTGGGATTTTACTTGCGATAGCGACCAAATGGTTTCCATTTCAAAAAGTATATCTTTGGAATTATCCAATGAGTATTGCTTTGCTTGGTATGACAGTGGCAGTTTTAGTCTTTTCCAAATCGATGGTAGGTGTTGTTATTTTTGCTATCGGTGGAATGATTATTATGTTTTGCCTAGGGGTTGGGAATATTGTAACCCTTACTTATATTCAGGAAACGATTCCATCCCATATGTTAGGAAAAGTGAGTGCATTATCAACAGCGGTAGCGACAGCAACCGTTCCTATCGGACAAATCCTTCTTGGAAATGTGCTAGAGTGGAGCCATGTTAGTATTGTTTTATTGATCAGTGCAGTTTTAAATGGTCTTGTATCTTTATTTGTAAGATGGAACATATTACGGGATCAAAAGGTGGATAAAATAGTAAAAAATGTCATGGAATGTGAATAAAGAGATCAAAAAAAACGGTATTATAGAATACGATGAGTGTTCATAATATCGTTTTTTTATTGTTGTTAAGGTTACTATAAAACGTAAAATTTGGATTTCTTTTCAGATTGTGCTATACTATTTTATATTTTCTTACACTATATAAAAGCGGGTGTGAAGAAAGAAAAGAAGGGTAGAATTAGGATATAGGTATGGAAACGAAGTGAAAAAGGATGGTGACGAAGTTGTCAGTTGTAGATAAGTATATTGACTATGTACGAAATGAGGCAATTGAAAATCCAGAGAATAGTTTTTCAAAAATGGTTCTTGGATTTAAAGCCAATAAATTGAAAACGAAACTTTTACCAAAGAGAAATATTTCAAAAGGGTATCAAAAGCTAGAAGCCATGATGATGTCAATGGTAGCAGATTCTTTAGGAAATGAAAAAAGCTATGTATGGTCTAATATTTTTGCACCATGTGAAATTATGGAATGTTTTGGATTAAATACACTTTCTATCGAATGTCTCTCTTGTTATTTAACAGGATATCATTTAGAAGATCATTTTATTGATTACGCACAAAATACGGGTATTGCGCCAACTCTTTGTTCTTATCATAAAACATTTGTGGGAGCCGTTGATAGTGGAGTGATTCCAAAACCTGTTTACGCAGTGACCACATCCCTTTCTTGTGATGGAAATTTAAATACCTTCCGATATTTAGAAAAGAAAAAGGGAGTTCCATTTACATTTTTAGATATTCCTTATGCATGTGATGAGGCGTCAATTGCTTATTTAGCAGGGCAGTTAAAGACTCTCACAAAGGAATTGGAAGTTCGTTTTCAAAAGAAGTTTGATATGGAAAAACTAAAAGAAACCATTCGAATTGAAAATGAAACGAGAAAAGAATTAATGCGATTTTTGGAATTGCAACAAAAACATTATTATCCAGGAGAGCTGATTAGTCAGCTTTATTTAATGATGGGAACTCATTTAATGATGGGAAGACAAGAGTTTTTGGATCTCGTTCGTTTTATGATTAAAGATATTCAGACCTATCCTGTTTTTGAAGGAAAGAGAATTCTTTGGGTTCATTTGTTGCCATTTTATCAAGAAAGTTTACGTCAGTATTTTAATAGTAGCGATAAGTATCAGGTAACAGCTAGTGATATTATTATTGATTTTAGAGGAGAACTTGATGAGAGCGATCCATTTAAAGCTCTTGCCAAAAAGATTTTAAATAATTTATATAACGGTTCTTATTCTCATAAGGCGGATATGATCGGAACATTAGTGGATGAGTTAAAACCAGATGCTATTATCCATTTTTGTCACTGGGGTTGTAAACAAGCCTCTGGTGGCAGTATTTTATTGAAAGAAAAGATGAAAGAAAAGAATATTCCTATGCTCATATTAGATGGAGACGGAATTGATAAGAGAAACAGCCATGATGGTCAGATTAAAACAAGACTTGAGGCATTTTTAGAATTAATAGAATCAGAGGGAAAAACATGTTAGGTTATATTTGCAAATATGCTCCCATTGAAGTATTTGAGGCAATGGGTGTAGAAATGAAGAGAATGGAGCCTGAAGTTACAAATTTTAATCAGGCGGATATTTTAATGCATCCTAATATTTGTAGCTTTACAAAAGGGTTATTAGAAGATGTATTTATGAATGAGTATGAAGGCATTGTATTGACAACTTGCTGTGATAGTATTCGCAGACTTTATGATGTATTAAAAGAAAAAATGCCAGATAAGTTCATTTATATTTTAGATACACCAAGAATTACAAAAGATGCAGGTGTTGTGCTTTATGAGCAGAGAATTCGAGATATGATTCGTGCTTATGAAGAGTTTTCAGGAAAGAAGTTCGATGAAAATAAATTAAGAGAACTCATAAAGAAACGTCAAGAAGAACAGTCCATTGCTAGAAAAGAGGATGCTCTCAATATTGGAATTGTCGGTGCAAGAGCCAATGACAGCATTAAAAGAATTTTAGAGGAACGAAACGTCCATGTGACATTTGATGTCACTTGTACGGGTCTTGTAAGAAAATTGCTTCTAGACGAGGAAAATGTGTTGCGTGGATATGCAAGAGGATTATTAAGCCAGTTCCCTTGTATGAGAATGGAAGAAGCTTCTAACCGTGATGAAATGTTAAAACAATATGCAGAAAGCGTTGATGGAATTATTTATCATACGGTACAATTTTGTGATAATTACTCCTATGAATATGCTTGGTTAAAAGATGTGATTACAAAACCAATGCTTTTATTAGAGACCGATTATACAAAACAAAGCTATGGACAGATTTTAACGAGAATCGAAGCATTTTTAGAGTCATTAAATAAAGGAATGAAAAAAGTACCAAAAGTAGGAGGACAAGGAACAATGTACGTCATGGGTGTTGATAGCGGTTCTACATCAACCAATGCGGTTATTATGGATCAAGATCGAAAGATAAAAGCATTTTCTGTTGTGAGAACAGGAGCAAAATCAGGAGAAAGCGCAGATAAAATTTTAAAAGAAGTATTAGAAAAAGCAGGATTAAAACGAGAGGATATTTCTTGGATTGTATCAACAGGATATGGTCGTGTTAGCATCCCTTATGCCGATGAAACAGTTACAGAAATTAGTTGTCACGGAAGAGGGGCTCATTATTTTAATCCAAAGATCCGCACAATTTTGGATATTGGTGGACAAGATAGCAAAGGAATTAAGTTAAGCGATAAAGGTGAAGTCATTGATTTTGTTATGAATGATAAATGTGCCGCTGGAACAGGTCGTTTTCTTGAAATGATAGCAAGAACATTAGAAGTGGATATTAGTGAACTCGGAACGATTGCTTTACAATCCACAGAAGACATTGAAATTACAAGTATGTGTTCTGTGTTTGCAGAATCTGAAGTAATTTCTTTAATTGCCAATAATAAAGAAAAGACAGATATTGCCAACGGAATTTGTCGTGCCATTGCCAATAAATCATTTTCTTTATTAAAGAGAGTTGGTATGGAAGGAGAATATATGATGACTGGTGGGGTTGCCAAAAACCCAGGAGTTGTTCGTGCTGTAGAAGAGAAAATTGGAGCCAAGTTATATATTTGCCCAGAACCAGAAATTGTAGGAGCTACAGGAGCAGCCATGTATGCTCTTGATCGTTTACAACAACAAATGTAATAGAGAAAAGCACGCAAAGCGTGCTTTTCATCATTTTCACCATTTAAATATAATAAAAATTAAAAGATCC
>UQVN01000049.1 GCA_900544525.1 uncultured Eubacteriales bacterium | reverse complement strand
CAATCATTTAATCTATTGTATTCAAAAGTAGAAATATGATATTATGAATTCGACAGGTGTTAATAAGCCAATGAATTTGCTGAAAGATGGATAAAATCATTTATGTGAGAAACTCGTGAAACGTGTTTTTCATCGTTGAAATTTGTATCTGAATACAACGGCATAAATAGGGAAAATGTGGAGGAAACCATGAGCAGTGTAAGACGAATTTATGTAGAGAAAAAACAAGATTACGCAGTAAAGGCAAAAGAATTGCAGGAAGAAATTAAAAAATATTTGAATCTTCCAGTTACAAGTGTTAGAATTTTAATTCGCTATGACGTGGAAAATGTTTCAGAAGCAACTTATCAAAAAGCAATCCATACCGTGTTCTCAGAGCCACCAGTGGATCAATATTATGAAGAAAATTTTCCAGTATCGAAAGAAGCAAAAATATTTAGTGTTGAATATTTACCTGGTCAATTCGATCAACGAGCGGATTCCGCACAGCAGTGTGTAAAACTGTTAGATGAAAAAGAAGAACCAATGATTCGATCCGCAACGACTTATGTAGTAGAAGGCTATATGAGCGAAGAAGATTTTGAGCGAATAAAATCGTATTGCATTAATCCTGTTGACTCAAGAGAGACGGATGAAAAGAAACCAGATACATTACTCGTTGACTTTGAAGAGCCAGACGATGTACAGATTTTTGATGGATTTCAACAACTCGATCAAAAAGGGTTAGAAGAGCTTTATCATTCTTTAGGTCTTGCAATGACATTAAAAGATTTTGAACACATTCAAAATTATTTTAAAAAAGAAGAAAATCGAGATCCGTCTATGACAGAAATTCGTGTATTAGACACCTATTGGTCTGATCACTGCCGTCATACAACATTTTCAACAGAACTGAAAAAGATAAAATTTGATGATGGGTTCTATAAAGAACCGATCAAGAATACATATCAGTTATATTTACAAGATAAAAAAGATTTACATAGAGAAGATAAGTATACTTGTTTTATGGATATTGCATTAATGGCAATGAGAAAAATCAAGGCAGAAGGTGGCTTAAATGATCAAGAAGAATCCGATGAAATTAATGCATGTTCCATTAATTGTTCCAGTGGATATTGATGGAGTAACAGAAGAGTGGCTGATAAGCTTTAAAAATGAAACTCATAACCATCCAACAGAGATTGAGCCATTTGGAGGTGCGGCTACTTGTCTTGGAGGTGCCATTCGAGATCCGCTTTCTGGCCGGTCCTATGTGTATCAAGCTATGCGCGTTACAGGGGCCAGTGATCCAACAGTTCCGTTACAAAATACGCTAAAAGGAAAACTGCCACAAAGAAAAATCGTAAATGGTGCTGCAGATGGATATAGTTCTTATGGCAATCAGATCGGTCTTGCGACTGGCCATGTTAGTGAGATTTACCATCCAAACTATGTGGCAAAACGTATGGAAATTGGAGCGGTTATGGGAGCAGCACCAAGAAAAAATGTCATTCGTGAAAACTCAAAAGCAGGGGATAAAATTATTTTGCTTGGAGGAAGAACGGGAAGAGATGGATGCGGTGGAGCAACTGGTTCTTCTAAAGTTCATACAATGCAGTCCATTGAAACTTGTGGTGCCGAAGTGCAAAAAGGAAATGCTCCAACAGAGCGTAAAATTCAACGTTTGTTCCGAAGAGAAGAGGTAAGTAGACTGATTAAGAAATGCAATGACTTTGGTGCAGGCGGTGTGTCTGTTGCTATTGGAGAGCTTGCAGATGGTTTGCAAATCGATTTGGACAAAGTGCCAAAAAAATATGCAGGTCTTGATGGAACAGAGCTTGCTATTTCAGAATCGCAAGAGCGTATGGCTATTGTTGTTGATAGAGAAAATGTCGATCAAATGCTTGCTTATGCAAAAGAAGAAAACTTAGAAGCCGTTGTTGTGGCAGAAGTGACAAAAGAGCCAAGACTTGTTTTATACTGGCGAGGAAAAGAAATCGTGAATTTATCACGAGCGTTTCTTGATACCAATGGTGCCCATCAAGAGGTGGAAGTTCAAGTTACAATGCCAAATCCAGAGGGAAATTATTTTAAAGAGAAGAAAAAGATAGAGGATATCAAACGGACATGGCTTCATACATTAGCTGATTTAAATGTATGTTCTCAAAAAGGATTAGTGGAAATGTTTGATAGTTCTATCGGAGCAGGAACGGTTATTATGCCTTATGGTGGAAAATATCAATTGACACCAACCCAGACAATGGTTGCAAAACTTCCAGTATTAAAAGGGAAAACAGATACTGTTACGATGATGAGTTATGGATTTGATCCTTATTTATCTAGTTGGAGTCCATATCATGGTGCGATTTATGCAGTCGTACAATCTATGGCAAAAATTGTGGCATCAGGTGGAGATTATAAAAAAATTCGTTTCACTTTTCAAGAGTATTTTGAAAGACTTGGAGCAGATCCTGCTCGTTGGGGACAACCTTTTAGTGCTTTACTTGGGGCATATGAGGCGCAAAGAGGCTTTTGTCTGCCATCCATTGGTGGTAAGGACAGTATGTCGGGAACTTTTGAAAATATTGATGTACCACCAACACTAGTTTCTTTTGCTGTGGATATTGCAAAGCATACCCATATTATTACCCCAGAATTAAAGCAAGAGGGCAATGTGCTTGTAAAATTTGATATTGAAAAGGATGAATATGATATTCCAGTTTACCAACAAGTAATGGAATTATATGATAAATTATTTGAGGCTATTTCTAATAAAACAATTGTTTCTGCTTATGCAGTTGGATTTGGTGGAGCGATTGAAGCGATTAGCAAAATGGCATTTGGTAATAAACTAGGTGTAAAAATAAAAACTTCTAATGGGATAGAATCTTTACTTGCAAAAGATTATGGTTCCATTGTGGCAGAAGTAAAAAAAGAAAAGCTAGAAGAATTACAGATTCCATATGGTATTCTTGGAGAAATAACAAAAGAGCCTATTTTTACTTATGGCGATATAACGATTTCCATAGAAGAGGCATTAGAGTCTTGGAAAGGAACGTTAGAATCCGTATTTCCAACGATTTCTGGTGCAGAACATATTCCAGTGGATACAAAGCTTTATGACACAAAAGATATTTATATATGCAAACATAAAGTAGCAAAACCAAAAGTATTTATTCCAATTTTCCCAGGAACCAACTGCGAATATGATTGTACGAAGGCTTTTGAAGAAGCAGGAGCAGAAGTGATTACAAGAGTATTTCGCAATCTGGCTCCACAAGGAATCAGAGATTCTGTGGAAGAATTTGAAAAGGCCATTGAAAAGTCTCAAATCATTATGTTTCCAGGAGGTTTTTCTGCTGGTGATGAGCCAGATGGCTCCGCTAAGTTTTTTGCGACCGCATTTCGCAATGAAAAACTGAAAGAGGCTGTTATGAAATTATTAAACGAGAGAGATGGATTAGCGCTCGGTATTTGCAATGGATTTCAGGCGTTAGTTAAACTTGGTCTTGTTCCATATGGAGAAATTAAAGAGTTAACTTCTGATTCACCAACTCTTACAACCAACCAAATAGGACGACATATTTCTCAAATGGTTTATACAAAAGTAGTTACAAATAAATCTCCATGGTTGCAAAAAGCAAAACTCGGTGGTATTTATGCCATTCCTGCTTCTCATGGAGAAGGACGTTTTGTAGCTTCTAAAGAGTGGATCGATAAATTGTTTGCTAATGGACAAGTTGCAACACAATATGTAGATATGAATGGAAATCCAACAATGGAAGAAGCGTTTAATCCAAATGGCTCTTATTATGCCATCGAAGGAATTACAAGTCCAGATGGACGTGTTTTTGGAAAGATGGCTCATTCAGAGCGTATTGGAGAAGGGGTCGCAAAAAATATTTATGGAGAACAAAATCAAAATATTTTTGCATCAGGTGTAGAATATTTTAAATAATAGGTTAGAAAAAAATAATAGGAGGGCTGTTATATGACACGAAGGTGATATAACAGCCCGATTTTTCATAGTTTCTGACTTGTTGTCTTGACATAAATAAAAATGGGATAAAATCCCAGTATAAAAAGAAAAGGGGAATGAAATGAACCAAGAATTAGAACAATTATTAGAACAAATGAAGAGATTAACAGAAGAAATGTCCATTGTCCAAGAAAAAATTGAGCGATGTCTAAGAGAAGATACGAAGGTTATAAAAAAGTTGGAAATACAAAATACGATGGGAGAAAATGAGACGAAAGAAGATATAGTGGAAACACAGGAAATAAATAGTTTACATCCGCAAGTATTTGAATTCCTTGATTTGGATACAATGGAAGAGAAGAGCGAATTTCTTCATTACAAATTACAAAAAGAAAATATAACAGAGAAAGATTTAGATCTGATGGCGGTTTCTGTTAATATCACATTGCAAGAGGGAGAAATTTCTGATAAGATTGAAGATCTGATTGGTTGTGTGGATCAGTTGGCGCAATGGGAAGCGAATGGACGTCGTCGATAAATAAAAAAATGAAAGAAAGGCAAATAAAAAAGTGTTGTTTGTGAATAGAAGTATTTGTATAAAAATGTCTGAATTTGATAAAATCCGTAGAAATACCCTTAGAAGTGTGATAGAATATGGTATACGACTAATAAAACATAACATATGGGGGCTTACCAATGAAAAGTAAAGTTCAAAATATGAAAACCATGAAAGAAGAAACATTTATTCAAAATCTAGTAAAATTAGTGTCACTTGCAGAAGGCAATAATATGACTCTTGATAAAAAAGATATTAAAAAATTCTTCGATCTAGAGGAGCTATCCATTGATCAGTTAGAAAAGTTTTATAGCTTCTTTGAAGATCGAAATATTAATATCACAGATATTGAGAAAGAAAATAGTGAGCCAAATTTAGAAGAGCAAGAGTTAGATGATATTCAGATTTTAGAAGAACCAACAGATGAAGAGTTAGATTCAGAAGAATTTGAAAATTTTGAGTTGGAAAATCTTGAGAATATTGATAATTTTGCAGATACCAATCTTCAAGACTCTGTAAAGTTATATTTAAAACAAATTGGTTCTTATCCGCTTTTGACACAGCAAGAGGAGATAGAATTAGCAAAGAGAAAAGACAAAGGAGATAAGATTGCTATTGATATTTTGACAGAGTCAAATCTTCGTCTCGTTGTCAGCATTGCTAAGAAATATGTAGGTCGGGGGCTTTCTTTTCTTGATTTAATTCAAGAAGGAAATATTGGTTTATTAAGAGGAATTGAAAAATTTGATTACACAAAAGGGTATAAATTAAGTACCTATGCAACTTGGTGGATTAAACAAGCAATTACTCGTTCTCTTGCGGATCAGAGTCGTACCATCCGTATTCCAGTACATTTAGTGGAAGTATTCAATAAATTAACAAGAGTACAAAGAGAATTAACAGTAGAGCTTGGAAAAGAACCAACCAATGAAGAGCTCGCAAAGCGTCTTGATATTACAGTGGACAAATTAATGGAAATTCGTGAATATAGTTTGACGCCAACATCTTTAGAGACACCAGTCGGAGATGAAAACGATAGCAGTGTTGGAGATTTTATCGCTGATGAGAAAAATCAATCACCAGAAGATGTTGCCAATGCGGAAATGCTTCGTCTTCATATTGAAGAAATTCTTGGAGATTTAAATGAAAGAGAACGTTATATCATTCGCCAAAGATTTGGACTTGATGATGGACATCCAAGAACATTAGAAGAAGTTGGAAAAGAGATGGGAGTTACCCGTGAGCGTATTCGTCAGATTGAAGCAAAAGCTCTACGTAAACTTCGTCATCCATCAAGAAGTAAGAAAATTAAAGATTTCTTATAATATCTACGCTAAAACAACGAGTCAAGTAACGAATAGAAGAAATTCAAGAACAACATCGGAACGAATGTTGTTTATTGAATTCTTCGAATGAGAATTTGACGACTGCCTACGAACATGAGAAACCTGTTTCACTAGTTTCTCATGGTTTTTTTAGGTGGAAGGCATAAGTTGTCATCCATGGACGTGAGAAACAACGCTTTGTATGTTTCTCACGTTATTTTTTATATAATAGAAAATTACTAGAAGCAACTGAGTGCTGATAAGAGTGCGAAAAGCACACTTTATCTATAAAGAACTAGGTTCTTCTAAATCATAATCTTGCTCAATATGGACCCGAACACGACTAATTCTATTTTTCTCTGTTTTTAATACGGTATAAGTAATACCATGCTCTGTCGCTTGTTCTCCTTCATTTGGAATCCGATCTAATAATTCAATAATGTGACCACCAATAGAATCATAATCCTCCGATTTAATGTGAGTTCCTGTTTCATCGTTAAAGTCATCAAGCTTTACAGAGCCATCTACTTCAAACTCATAATCGGATAGTTTTTTTATTTCATCTTGTTCCGAAGCATCGTATTCGTCGCGAATATCACCCACAATTTCTTCTAATAAATCTTCTAATGTAATCAGTCCAGATATTTTTCCATACTCATCAAGAACAATAGTGAAATTGCTGGAAGTTTTTTTCATTTCTGTCATAAGAGCAGAAGTTTTTTGATATTCATAGCAATAAGTTGGTTCCCAAAGAAGAGGTCGAAGGGAAAAACTGCTCTTATCATGAGTGGCCATATAAAAGAATAGATCTTTGATATTTAAAACACCAATGACTTCATCTTTTGAAGTTTCATAAATAGGATATCTTGTATAGCGCTCTTCGTTATAGACTTTTAGCAACTCTTCGTAAGAAATATCAGCGGATAAATAGACAATATCTACCCGAGGCGTCATAATATCTTTTGCTAAAGAGCCTCTAAAATCGAATACATTATTGATCATAGCTCTTTCTTCTGTTTGAATGACACCTTCTTCGTGGCTCACATCAACAATGGTACGAAGTTCGCTCTCTGTGATAGAATGAGAGGATTTGGAAGAATTTAAGCGGAATAGTTTTAAAAGTCCGTTGGATAATACATTTACGAGGAAAATAATCGGTGTGAGAATAACTGTTAAAAAATAAATAATTGGTGCATATAATAAAGAAATGGATTCATTATGAAAGGTCGCAAAAGATTTCGGCGTAATTTCTCCAAAAAGTAAAATCAAAATTGTTAAAATACCAGTAGCAATTCCAGCACCTTTGCTTCCAAGTTCCTTAGTAGCCACCACGGTAGCAATAGAAGAGGCGGAAATATTTACAATGTTATTCCCAATTAAAATTGTGCTTAAAAGCTTTGGAGAATCTCCTGTTAACTTTAGTACGAGACTAGCGCGTTTGTTACCAGCCTCGGCTAAATTACGCATTCTAATTTTATTAATGGTTGTTAAAGCTGTTTCTGCTGATGAAAAAAAAGCAGAAAGTGCAATTAAAATAACGAGAATAATTAGTTGAATAATGGAACTCGAGTCCAAATTGATCAACTCCTTTCAAACTTTATAAAAAATTAATTACTTAGCGTATATTATAAAAAAAGGTGAATAAAAAGTCAAGTATTGCACAATTTATATAAAAGATAAGGAGAAATTTATATCGTATGAGAAATTTTATGGAAGAAAAAGGAAATAAAAAGAGAATAAAAAATTAAAATTATATGAAAACTATTGCAACAAATGAAAAATAGTAATAGAATGAAAGTAGTGCTAGATACTAGAAAAGAAGAGGGATTGATTATAAATAGCACATAGCGTAACTTATTGGAAATGCCGAAAATGGCGAAAACGGAATTGAGTCCGTAAAAATTGGGGTAAGAACAAACAATGAGAAAGAAATCACATATTTCATTAGCAGTTGGCTTAATGGATAAACTTCAGTTAGAAGATACAATGAATCACAAACTTACATTTTGCTTTGGTAGCATTTTACCAGATTGCAAACCATCTTTTTTAACAACGCCACATACGTTTAAGAATACGTTTGAGGATGTAAAGCAAAAAATCGAGCGATTTATTGAGAAAATGAAAAATATGTACTGTTTTGGATATCGCGATTGTATCCGACTTGGAGAAATTACACACTATCTTGCAGATTATTTTACATTTCCTCATAATGAACATTATGAAGGGAATTTAAAAGAGCACTGTTATTATGAAAAAGATTTAAAATTTGCTCTTCGCCGCTTTTTAGAAAGCAAGGAAGTGATGGAAATTAGAAGAGAAATTAAAGTTCATACTACAAAGGAAGAACTATTTCAGTTTATTGAGGAGACACATCAGGAGTACACAAAGAAGAAGAGCATTGTATTAGAAGATTGTCGTTACATTGTGCGTGTATGCATGGAAGTAGTAGCTTCAGTAGTAGCCATTCTTCAAAATTCTTTTGTAGAAATGAGAGAAGTACTGGCACAACCAGTTTAAGCGTAAGAAAACAAAAAGCCCATTAGAAAAAATTACTAATGGGCTTTTTTATGCTTATTCGTCTACTTTATCTTCAGAAACTGTTTCATCTAAGTTCATAACTTGGCGTTTTCTAGCCATTTCATCGCTGTCAAGATACTCATCATAGGTTGTGATTTTATCAATTAAACCACCATTATTTGTAAGTTCCATAATACGGTTGGCTGTTGTTTGAATAAACTGGTGGTCTTGGGAAGCGAATAGTAATACGCCTTTGAATTTAATAAGACCATTGTTTAAAGCCGTGATGGATTCCATATCTAAGTGGTTAGTAGGTTCGTCAAGAATTAAGCAGTTTGCTCCAGAAATCATCATTTTTGATAGGAGACAACGAACTTTTTCACCACCAGATAATACTTTAACACGTTTCATACCATCATCACCAGAGAATAACATTCGTCCTAAGAAACCACGAACATATGTTACATCTTTTTCGTCCGAATATTGTGTTAACCAATCGACGATTGTATCATCGCAATCAAACTCTTTTGTATTATCTTTTGGGAAATAAGCTTGAGAAGTTGTAACACCCCATTTATAAGTTCCTTCGTCTGGTTCCATTTCACCAGCTAAAATCTTGAAAAGAGTTGTAGTAGCGATTGTGTTTGGACCAACAAAAGCAACTTTATCGTCATGTCCTAAAATAAAGCTTACATTGTCAAGAACTTTTACACCGTCGATGGTTTTGCTAATACCTTCTACTTGAAGGACTTCATTACCGATTTCACGATTTGGTCGAAAATCGATATATGGATATTTACGGCTAGATGGACGCATTTCATCAAGTTGAATTTTTTCAAGAGCACGTTTACGGCTAGTTGCCTGTTTGGATTTGGAAGCGTTAGCACTAAAACGTTGAATAAATTCTTGTAATTCTTTAATTTTTTCTTCTTTTTTCTTGTTTGCTTCTTTCATCTGCTTGATCATAAGCTGACTAGATTCATACCAGAAGTCATAGTTACCAGCATAGAGCTGAATTTTACCGTAATCGATATCAGCAATATGAGTACATACTTTATTTAAGAAATAACGGTCATGAGATACAACAATAACAGTATTATCAAAGTTGATTAAAAACTCTTCTAACCAAGCAATCGCTGCTAAATCCAAGTGGTTTGTAGGCTCGTCAAGAAGAAGAATGTCAGGATTACCGAATAATGCTTGAGCAAGTAATACTTTGACTTTTTCAGAACCTGTTAATTCACTCATTTGTTTGTAGTGGAGCTCTGTTTCAATGCCAAGACCATTTAATAATGTTTCAGCATCGGATTCTGCTTCCCAACCGTTCATAGTAGCGAATTCTCCTTCTAATTCACTAGCACGAATTCCATCTTCTTCTGTAAAATCTTCTTTGGCATAGATGGCTTCTTTTTCTTTCATAATGTCATAAAGGCGTTGATTTCCCATAATAACAGTGTCAAGAACAGAATATTCATCATATTTAAAGTGATCCTGTTTTAACACGGAAAGACGTTGACCTGGAGTGATAATAATATCACCATTAGTTGGTTCTAATTCTCCAGAGAGAATTCTTAAAAAAGTAGATTTACCAGCACCATTAGCACCGATAAGACCATAACAATTTCCCTCTGTAAATTTAATATTTACTTCTTCGAATAATGCTTTTTTTCCAAGACGAAGAGTGATGTTACTTGCTGTAATCATAGTTAATTCCTTCCTTTATTTATCATATAATAGTATGAGACACATGAAAAATGTCTACATTGAATTCTTCTAATAAGAGTTTTGTTTTAAAGGCATACACAACCATTTTACATGAAATTAATAAAAATGCAACCATTTCTTTCTATAATAATAGAAAAAGATAAATAAATTATAGAGAATTTTTCACAGAAAACTCATAAGTAGTCACTGTATTATATTTCATACCTGCTCGAAGGAGTGGAGATGGGAAATTTTCATGGTGAATCGCATCTGGAAATACCTGTGTTTCCAAGGCAAATCCTTGATGAGGGTGATAAGTAGCATTATTTTTTGCTTTTATTGTTTCATCGAGGAAATTTCCTGTATAAAATTGAACTCCTGGTAATGTTGTTTTCGCTTTCATATAAATACCAGATTGCTCACTATAGGCTTCTGCAAATACGGCTAAAGAGCCAGAATTATCTAAAACGAAATTATGATCGTAGCCGTTACCATTTTTTATTTGTTCATCCTCTGCATAAAGGTTGGCACCAATTTTTTTATATTCTCGAAAATCAAATGGTGTTCCAGCAACAGAACGAATTTCACCCGTTGGGATTAAAGTGCTATCGGTTGGAGTGTAAGAAGAAGCAAATAATTTCAACATTTGATCTTCTACAGAGCCGCTAGAATGTCCGTTTAAATTAAAATAACTATGGTTTGTTAGATTTACAATGGTATCTGCGTCGCTAACTGCTTCATAACGGATGCTTAAATTGTTATCGTCGCCGAATGTATAAGTAACCGTAACAGTTACGTTTCCCGGATAGCCTTCCTCTTTATCTGCACTATGTAATGTGAGCTTTAAAGAGCCAAGTTCAATAGAGGCATCCCAAAGTCTATGACTAAAGCCAGTAGGGCCTCCATGGAGGTGATTTGGGCCGTCATTACAAGCTAGTGTGTAGTCTTTTCCGTTTAAAGAAAATTGTCCTTTTGCTATACGGTTTCCACAACGTCCAATTAAAGTGCCAAAAAAAGCCCCGCCTTCAATTTCATAAGTTTCTAAACTATCATAACCAAGCACTACATCAGTTGGAGTTCCGTTTTTATCAGGGACAACTAAAGAAAGAATGGTTCCACCAAAGTCTGTAATAGTAACATAAGATCCAACGTTGTTTTCTAGCTTAAAAATATGTGCTTGTTCCCCTTGTTTTGTTGTTCCAAAAATAGATTGAGTAATTTTTGCCATTTTTCATACCGCCTTCTCTAGAAATTTTTAAAATTATTCACTAATAATTGTACAATAATTTGAGAGGTTTGAAAACTCTTTTCCAGTATTTTGAATTATTTGTTTGTAAAAAATAGTCAAAATGTTCAAAGAGGATATTTGAAAATATTGTTGAATTTGTTATAAAATTTGATATAATAAAAGAGTAAGTTAACGTAGATGAAAAGACATCGGTATCTCCTTACCATGGAATACTCTATGCGAGAAAGCGATTGGAAGCATGAGAGATTCCCTTAGGTAAGGATTTTTTTTATGAATGATAGGAAAATTCGTTTCCCATCACATAAAAAGCACTACGAAGTAGATTTTTATATTGGTCTTTGGTTCGGGCGTATGTTGCAAAAGCAATCGATTTTTTTTCTAATAATGATAAAATAAAAAAAACAGAAGGATTTTTTAGGAGGATTACATTCATGAAATTAATTGATACAGAAAAAGCCGTTGGACATGTGTTATGTCATGATTTAACACAGATTATTCCAGGAGTGAAAAAAGATGCTATTTTTCGAAAAGGTCATGTAGTAACAGAAGAGGATATTCCTGTTTTATTATCAATAGGAAAAGAACATCTTTATGTATGGGAGAAAAAAGAAGGAATGCTTCATGAAGACGAGGCAGCTGAGATTTTATATGATATGTGTAAAAATGATTATTTAGTGAAAGGAGAAGTAAAGGAAGGAAAAGTAGAATTAATTGCTGATATCGATGGACTATTAAAGGTAGATAAAGAACGAATTTTTCAGTTGAATTGTTTTGGGGAAATTATGATTGCTACTATCCATGGTAATTTCCCTGTGAAGAAAGGAACAAAAGTTGCTGGAACGAGAGTCATCCCTCTTATTATTGAAGAAGAAAAGTTAAAAAAGGCAAAGGAAGCAATTGGAGAAGAACCTCTATTAGCGATTCTTCCTTTTGTAAAAAAGACAGCTGCTATTGTTACAACAGGAAGTGAAGTGTTCAAAGGTAGAATCACAGATAAATTTGGGCCAGTTGTAAAAGGAAAGTTAGAAGAATTTGGGGTACAAGTTGTTTCTCAAACGATTGTGGATGACTCTCAAGAAGATATTAAAAATGCTATTTTAAAAGCCATTGAAGACGGAGCAGAAATGGTATTTTGTACAGGTGGTATGAGTGTGGATCCAGACGATAGAACACCAGGAGCTATTAAGGCAACAGGAGCAGAGATTGTATCTTATGGAGCGCCAGTATTACCAGGGGCTATGTTTTTAGTATCTTATTATTATAAAGATGGAAAAGAAATTCCTGTTTGTGGACTTCCAGGATGTGTTATGTATGGTAAGAGAACAATTTTTGATTTATTATTGCCAAGATTGATTGCAGGAGAGAAATTATCAATGAAGGATATGGCGGAATATGGTCATGGTGGACTTTGTGAAAATTGTCCTGTCTGTACTTTCCCAAAATGTGGTTTTGGAAAATAAAAAAGTTATTAGATCGTATCGTATATAACGATAGAAATGGTTTTGGAAAATAAAAGGATAAAAATAAAAAAAGGATTTGTATATGGGAAAATTAAATCATTTTGATGAAGCTGGAAATGCCGTTATGGTAGATGTAACGGAAAAAGATATTACAACAAGAATTGCGGTTGCAACAGGTGAAATTACAATGAATCAAGAGACCTATGAAGTTGTAAAGCAAGGAAGAGCGAAAAAAGGAGATGTGCTTGGAGTAGCAAGAGTTGCTGGGATTATGGCAACAAAGAAAACAAGTGAACTCATTCCAATGTGCCATCCTTTAATGCTTACAAAAGCATCCATTGATTTTGAATTAGAAGAAGAAACTTCCACGATCCGTGCTATCTGTACAACAAAGTTAGCTGGAAGAACAGGAGTTGAAATGGAAGCGTTAACAGGCGTAACGACGGCATTGCTTACGATTTATGATATGTGTAAGGCAATGGATCGCAGTATGTGTATTCAAAATGTTCATCTTCTTGAAAAATTAGGAGGAAAAAGCGGACATTATCAAGCAAAGAAGTAAGAAGGGATAAGCTTATGGGGATAAAAAGACAAGAGAAAAAAAGCAGTAAGAGATTTGTAGCCAAAAGTAAAAAAAGAAAAAATAATGATAGAAAGTTGGTGATAGAATGAAAGATCAACAGAATCGCAGAATTGATTATATGAGAATATCAATTACCGATCGATGTAATCTTCGATGCGTTTATTGTATGCCAGAAGAAGGAATTCCTTGTATGAAGCATGAGGAGATTCTTTCTTTTGAGGAGATTCGCCGCGTAGCAAAAGCCGCGTGGAATTTGGGGGTTCGAAAGATTAAGTTAACAGGAGGAGAACCTCTTGTGCGTAAAGATATCGCTCATTTAATTGCGATTCTTAGAAAAGAAGTTCACATGGAACAAGTTACACTCACAACCAATGGAGTTTTACTAAGTGAGATGGCAAAAGAACTAAAAGAGGCAGGATTAACAGGAGTTAATATTAGTCTTGATACGCTAGATAAAAAACGATATGAAGAGATTACAAGACGAGATAGACTTGATGATGTATTAAATGGAATGAAAGAGTGTATTGCAGTTGGTATTCCTGTGAAGATTAACTGCGTACCAGTTCGAGAATTCAATGAAGATGAACTACTTTCCATTGCAGAATTAGCAAAGAAATATCCGGTTTCTGTTCGCTTTATTGAAATGATGCCAATTGGATATGGAAAGCAGTATCAACCGATTTCTAATGATGAAATTTTAAAATTATTAGAGCAAAATTATGGAAAAGCTACGATTTCCACAAAACAGTATGGAAATGGACCAGCCGTTTATTATGAGTTTAAAGGATTTCAAAAGGGGATTGGTTTTATTAGTGCAGTCTCCCATGAATTTTGTGAAAACTGTAATCGTGTTCGATTGACAAGTGATGGGCGTTTAAAGCTCTGCTTGCATCATAGAGATGGCATTGATTTAAGAGAACTTTTAAGAAGTGGAATTGAAGAAAAAGAGTTGACCGATGTAATGGAACAGGCAATTATGAGAAAGCCAATTTCTCATCAATTTTTTGAGAAAGAAATTGATGATGAGGAAACAAGAGCCATGGTTCAAATTGGTGGATAAAGAAAATAAATTATAAAAGAGAGTAGAAAGGAATTTATCATGGGAATTGTAAAGGCAGTATGTATTAGTGAAAAGAAAGGGACACAAAAAAAAGATATAAAAGAAGCGGTATTTATTGAAGATTTTGGGATTGAAAAAGATGCCCATGCAGGAAAATGGCATAGACAAGTGAGTCTATTATCTTATGATAGAGTAGAAGAATTTCGTCAAAGAGGAGCCAATGTAGATGATGGAGCGTTTGGAGAAAATCTTCTTGTAGAAGGTATGGATTTTAAAACATATCCAATTGGAACAATTTTTAAATGTAATGATGTTTTATTAGAATTAACACAAGTAGGAAAGAAATGTCATTCTGAGTGTGAGATTTTCTATCAGGTAGGGGATTGTATTATGCCAAGAGAAGGGGTATTTACCGTTGTTCTTCACGGTGGTATCATCCGAGCAGGAGATGAGCTAACCGTGGAAAAATTAGGAGATGGAACAAGTTCAAGAACAGCGAAGTAGGAGGACATTATGTTATTCTTTGAGGAGTTAGTGAATCTAAATCTAACAAATAAAAATCGAATTGCAACAGTTATTCAAGGGCCTCATATAGGTGCAAAGGCAATTTATGTCAATGATATCCTATATGATAGCCAAGGTGCAATAGAATTGTTTAAAAATGTTTCAACAGAAGCAGTTGAGGCGGATAGACCGATGTTAGAAGAGATAGATGGAGAGCAGATATTTTTTGAAAGTATGCGTTCTGATCCTCAGATGGTAATCTGTGGAGGAGGTCATATTTCAATTCCTGTGATTAAAATGGCAAAGATGTTAGATTTTACAGTAACCGTGTTAGAAGATCGTCCTATGTTTGCTGACAATGCTAGAAGGGCGGGAGCAGATCGAGTCATTTGTGATGCTTTTGAAAAAGGATTAGAGCAGATCAAAGGAGACAAGGATACTTATTTTGTAATCGTAACACGGGGACACCGCTACGATGTGGAATGTCTTACCTCTATTTTATCAAAGCCTCATGCTTATATTGGCATGATTGGTAGTAAAAAGAGGGTAAAAGCTGTAAAAGATTTAATGGAAGAAAAAGGATTTTCGAGAGAATTAATCGATAGTATTTATTCGCCAATTGGTCTAAACATCGGAGCAGAAACTCCAACCGAGATAGGAGTTGCGATTCTAGCCGAAATTATTCAAGTGAAAAATGAGAAAAAAGGAACTGTTGGTTATACAAATCAACTGATGAGCTATATTAAAGAGGATTGGAAGGAAACAAAGTTTCCAGTGGCAGTCGTTACTATTATTTCACGAAAAGGCTCTGCTCCAAGAGGAATTGGAACAAAGATGCTTGTTGTGAGAACTGGACAAATGATAGGTACAATTGGTGGAGGTTGTGCAGAGGCATCGATTCAGCAAATAGCCATTCAGTGTATGGAAGAAGGAAAATCCCGATTGGTCAATGTGGATATGACAGGGAGAGAAGCGGAAGATGATGGTATGGTCTGTGGTGGTATTATTGAGGTATTTATCGATTGCCATCAACTCTATGTATAGTTTACATACTGGTTTGACAAAATATTAATATTGTTTATGAAAATTTAAATACTTTATACATCTTTTTGTAAAATTTAA
>UQVN01000048.1 GCA_900544525.1 uncultured Eubacteriales bacterium | reverse complement strand
TTTTATGTAAATGATATGCAGTTTGTAGATAGGAAAAAGAGACGTGACAAATAGTAAATTTAGAAAAAGAAAAATAGAAAAATAATGCTATAATATAAGAAGTCATTCGTAATAGGAATAGGCTATAACTAGTAGTATTTTTTTAGAGTTATCCTATAGGAGAAAAAAGTGGTATGATAAGTGCACAGGTAATACAAAACAAAAAAAGAGGGGGAAGCGTATGACAATCATGCAACTAAAATATGCAATTACCGTTGCAAATTCTAAGTCCATGAATGAGGCTGCGAGAACATTATTTATTTCTCAGCCAAGTCTTTCTGCTTCCATGAGAGAATTAGAAGAAGAGATAGGGGTGGAATTATTTCGAAGGAATAATCGTGGTATTTCATTAACGCCAGATGGAAAAGAATTTCTAGGATATGCAAGACAGGTAGTTGAGCAGTATCAATTGATAGAATCAAAATACATAATAAAAGAAAAAGAAAAGAAAAAGTTTAGTGTCTCGATGCAACATTATACGTTTGCCGTGAAAGCGTTTGTGGAGATGGTAAAGCAGTTTGGAATGGATGAGTATGAATTTGCAGTTCATGAAACGAAGACATATGAAGTGATCGAAGATGTAAAAAATTTTCGAAGTGAAATAGGGATTCTCTATATGAATGAATTTAATCATAGAGTATTAGAAAAGTTATTTCATGAATTTCAGTTGGAATTTCACGAGATATTAAAATGTAATATTTATGTCTATCTATGGAAAGGGCATCCTTTAGCAAAAAAAGAAGAAATTGATTTAAAAGATTTAGTAGACTATCCATGTCTCTCTTTTGATCAAGGAAATTATAATTCCTTTTATTTTTCGGAAGAAGTGTTAAGTAATTATGAGTACAAACGTCTGATTAAAGCAAATGATCGGGCGACACTTTTGAATTTAATGGTTGGTTTAAATGGATATACCCTTTGTTCAGGAATTCTTTGTGAAGAGCTAAATGGAACGGATTATTGTGCAGTGAAGTTAAAGTCGGATGAGGAAATGTCCATCGGTTATTTAGTGCGAAAAGGTGTTACGATTAGCCCGCTTGGACAAAAATATATAGAAGAGATTAAGCGATATCAAGATAAGGCACTTCGCTAAATGGTCCATAAAGAATCGGAAAAAAGAAAGAGGAAAATAAAAAGACAAAAAAATGGAGGAAGTTTTATGAGCGAAAAGATTACAAGAGCCAATAGACAATTAAAATTTGAAACATTACAATTACACGCAGGACAAGAAAATCCAGATCCTGTGACAGATGCAAGAGCAGTTCCAATTTATCAAACATCTTCTTATGTATTTCATAATAGCGAACACGCAAGAGCAAGATTTGGATTAGAAGATGCTGGAAATATTTATGGACGATTGACCAATCCAACCCAAGAGGCATTTGAAAAAAGAATCGCAGCATTAGAAGGTGGAGTAGCGGCATTAGCAGTTGCATCAGGAGCAGCAGCTATTTCCTATACGATTCAAAATTTAGCACAAAATGGAGATCATATCGTATCTGCCAATAATGTTTATGGAGGATCTTATAATTTACTCGCCCACACATTGCCAGAGTATGGAATTCAAACAACGTTTGTAAATATTTTTAACGAAGAAGAAGTGGAAAAAGCGATTCAAGAAAATACAAAAGCCATTTTCATTGAAACACTGGGAAATCCAAACTGTGATGTGGTGGATATTGAAGCAATTGCAACAATTGCACATCGTCATCAGATTCCACTTGTAGTCGATAACACGTTTGCAACACCATACTTAGTTCGCCCATTTGAGTATGGGGCGGATATTGTGGTACACTCAGCTACAAAGTTTATTGGAGGACATGGAACGACAATTGGGGGAGTGATTGTGGATAGTGGAAACTTTGATTGGGAGGCATCTGGAAAATTCTCATCACTAACAGAGCCAAACAAAAGTTATCATGGAATTTCCTTTACGAAAGCAGTAGGAAAAGCCGCTTTTGTTACAAAAATTCGAGCAATTTTACTTCGAGATACAGGAGCAACTCTTTCTCCGTTCCACGCCTTTTTCTTTTTACAAGGATTGGAGACATTATCTCTTCGAGTAGAACGCCATGTAGAAAATGCATTAAAAGTAGTAGAATATTTAAAGAACCATCCTCAAGTAGAAAAGGTACATCATCCATCCGTATCTGAAGAGGAAGGACAAAGAGAGTTATATCAAAAATATTTTCCAAATGGTGGTGGTTCCATTTTTACATTTGAAATTAAAGGTGATGAAGAAAAAGCTAAGGAATTCATCGACAATCTGGAATTATTTTCTTTACTGGCCAATGTGGCGGATGTGAAATCTTTAGTGATTCATCCAGCCACCACAACCCATAGCCAATGTACAGAAGAAGAGTTAAAAGAACAGGGCATTTGGCCAAATACTATTCGTTTGTCCATTGGAACTGAAAATATTGATGATATTATTGAAGATTTAGAAGAAGCATTTAAAGTTATTGCATAAAAAGTAATCGTTGAAAAGGCACATTTCCTATTCGTGTTAATGATAGGAAATGTGTTTTTTTATATCGCTAAGTCGTGAAATGCCGTTCCTGAAAATCGTTTTCGAAACGTGCTTGGGGAAAAATCCGTTTGTTTTTTAAATACGGTAGAAAAATAGGTAGAAGAGAAAAATCCACATTGGCTTGCGATTTCATCAATTTTTAATGTAGTCGTTAATAGTAAGTTTTTAGCGATGGCAATTCGGCGATTTGTAATATATTCAGAAAATCCTTCTCCGGTTATTGGTTTAAATGTCTGTGCCAAATAGGATTTACTGACAAAAGTATTTTGTGCCACAATATCTAATGTGAGTTCTTCGTTAATATGACTGTCAATATAACAACAAGCCCGTTCGATATGGGAGGATTGTGGACAAGCAGAACAAATCTGACAAGCATAAGATTTTAAAATTTCATCTCCTGCCATTAAAAAAGCAGTATAGTTTTCGTATTCGTGGGAATGAAATAAATTTTCATAACAGCACTCAGCAAGAGAAATATCCCATGCATATAATACAAAGTTATAAAGACTTTTATTTAAAGAATTTAAAAATACACAGCGTAAAATTGAAATATCATGTTCAGAAAGATCTCGAATACACATAGCTCTCTTATGGAAAAGAGCAGAGGCAGACGCATATCCCTCCTTTAATAATGCTTCACAAATTGGTTTATGATTATAAAGAGAATCGAGTAGATTTTTATTTCCGATATAATCAATTTTTGTATTCATTTGAATTTTCATAATTATTATAACCTCTTTTTGCAGAAAATCGAAAGATATTTAATAAGTTCCCTATGATATTTAAGGTTTATACGAAATTTTTATGTTATACTCCTTTCTGTGGTTAGGTATAACTAACTGTATGTAATTTCAATTATACGTTTATGAAAATAGATTGTCAATAGAGTGACAAAGAAAGGAATGGAAGAAGTTATGCGGAAAATAGCCATTTACGGAAAAGGTGGAATTGGAAAATCTACAACAACTTCGAATCTATCTGCAGCTTTATCACAGAAAGGATATAAAGTGATGCAAGTTGGATGCGATCCAAAAGCGGATTCTACAAAAACGTTAATGGGAGGAAAAAGAATTCCAACTGTATTAGAACAATTAAGAGAAAAGGGAGAAGATTTAGAACTTTCGGATATTGTATTTGAAGGATATAACGGAGTTCTTTGTGTGGAATCAGGTGGTCCAATGCCAGGAATTGGATGTGCAGGTCGTGGAATTATTTCTGCTTTTGAGAAATTAGAAGAGTTACACGCATTTGAGGTATATAAGCCAGATGTGGTGATTTATGATGTATTAGGTGATGTTGTTTGCGGAGGATTTGCCATGCCAATTCGTGAAGGATACGCAAGAGAAGTCTTTATCGTTTCTTCTGGGGAAATGATGAGCCTTTATGCAGCAAATAATATTGCACAAGCCATTAAAAACTATGGAAAACGTGGTTACGCAAAACTTGGTGGTTTGATTTTAAATGCAAAAAATATTGAAAACGAACAAGAAATTGTTCAAAAAGCAGTGGAAGAAATTGAAACAAAAGTTATTGCCTATATTCCGCGTTGTGGGGATATTCAAAAGGCAGAAGCAAAAGGTGGAACTATTTTTGAAGGATTAGAAGAATCTGTGATGAAAGAGGTTTATAACAATTTAGCAGAACAGATTTTAGCAATTAGCCAAGAAGTTCCGATAGAAGAATAGAAGAATGGAAGAAGGTAGCTTTTACCTTCTATTCTAAAAGAAGAGAGTTAGTGTCAACTAACATAAAAATTCTAACAAAAAACAATAAAATTTAATTTATATAAGAGGAGTTTTAGTATGAGAACAAAAAAGAAAATAATAACAATGACATTAACTGCAATGATGACAGCAAGTTTATTGGCTGGATGTAACAGTAGCGAAACAAAAACTGGGGGAACTACAACAGTAGAAGCTACAACAGAAGCCAAACAAGAAGGATTAAATATTCTTTATCCAACTTATGCCAAAGAATCCCATGGAGAATCCTTACAGCTTGAAACAATGCCAAAGAAGATTATTTGTCTTTCCAATACTGCGTTAGAAGTATTAGCAGATTTAGATATTCATCCAATTGCTATCACAAGTACAGTAACTGGAAACTATCCTGATTGGGTGTCTGAACTTCCGACCATTGAAACAGGTATGAGCAAGCTTGATACAGAGAGTGTTATTTCTATGTCACCAGATCTTGTAATTATGGGGGATCATTTACAAGAAGATTATGGGAAAGTATTAGATGATGCAGGAATTCCAGTTTATTACACAAGCGAAGGACATGGAATTGCTTATGAAGAAACAAAAGAGCAAAGCTTAGTTCTTGCAGAATCTTTTGGAGGAGCAGAAGAAAGAAGTAAATTAGAAGCAGAGTTCCAAGAAGTGGAAGACCGAGCAAAGGAATATAAAGAAAGTCATGATACAAAAAAAGCAATGATTCTCTTTACACCAACTTACCAATCAACTTCTGAAAGTTATTTAGGAAGTATGCTTGCGATGATGGGATTTGAAAATATTTCTGATAGTTTGATCGAGCCATCCATGCAAACAGCACCTCTTGATATGGAACAGTTTATGGAACAAGATCCAGATATTATATTTGCTCTTTATCCAGGAGTACCAACAGCAGAGATGACACAAACAACGTTTGAAGAAGAGTTTAAGAAAAATCCACAAGTTTGGAACAATGTATCTGCTATAAAAGATGAGAAAATTATCTATCTATCTGGTGCTTATGCAACAGCAAAGGGAGCAAGTGCTATTGATCATATGAATGATTTAATGGATTTATTAGAAGAAAAATTCGACTAAGAAAGGAATGGCAAAAAGACAATGAAAAAGGCAAAGAATACATATGGTGCATTGAGGGTGAGCGTAGTTCTTAGCGTGTTGTTTGCGATTCTTATTATCTTATGTCTGATATCCATTGCCGTTGGAAGTGCAGGATATTCAATACCAGAAATTATGCGAGAAATGATGAAAGAAGAAAATAACCCCGTAAAAGTCATTGTAATGAATTTACGATTACCTCGTATTCTTCTTGCCATTATGATTGGAGCGTGCCTATCTGCGTCGGGTGCGCTTCTTCAATCGGTTATGAAAAATCCGCTCGCAGATCCTGGGACAATTGGAGTATCTTCTGGTGCAGCGACAGTCGCTAGCACGATTTTACTTCTTTTTCCAACAATGACAGGCTCCTTACCTGTCTTTGCTTTTATTGGTGCAGGACTTGCTTGTCTTCTTATCTATTCTATGGCGTGGAAGAATGGCGTAGATCCGACACGAATTATTTTATCAGGAGTAGCAATCAACTCGGTTTTAGGCGCTTATACCGCTTTATTACAGTTATTAAATTCTGATAGTTTACAAGGGGTTTTAGCATTTTTAAATGGAAGTTTATCTGGAAAGAGTTGGTATCAAGTTCGTATCCTTTCTATTTATGCAGGAATTGGAATTGTTTTCGCTTTTTGTTGTGTGAAAAATGCCAATGCGTTACAGCTTGGAGATGAAATGGCAAAGAGCCTTGGAATTAATGTAAATATAAGCCGTATTATGCTTTCAGCTGTCGCTGCATTTTTAGCAGCCTCTACAGTAGCAGTAGCGGGTATTATTGGTTTTGTAGGTCTTGTTGTGCCTCATATTGCGAGAATTTTAGTAGGTTCGAATTATAAAGTTATGATTCCTGTTAGTATCGTTTTAGGAGCGGATGTATTGCTATTTGCAGATACCATTGGAAGAACTATTGTTCCAGGTATGGAAATTCCAGTAGGGATTGTGATGGCAGTATCAGGCGGACCATTTTTCTTATATATGTTAAGGAAAAAAGGAGGACGTTATGGAAATTAAGGCAAAAAATATACAGGTTGGATATGGCGATTCTATTGTTATCGAAGAAATGGATATTCATTTAAAAAAAGGAGAAATAACGACGGTAATTGGGCCAAATGGTTCTGGAAAATCTACTGTATTAAAAGCGATTACAAAATTACTAAGGTTTCAAAAAGGAACCGTTCGTTTGGATGGTAGAGATCTTTTGTCATTTAGTAATAAAGAATTGGCAAGACAGATCGGAGTATTGCCTCAATGTCATACCGCGCCTCCTGATTTTAAAGTGAAAGATTTAGTTTCCTATGGAAGAATACCCTACCAAAGTTTTGGAAAGAAAAATAAAGAAGAGGATGATCGCATTGTAGAATGGGCCATGAAGGCGACGGGTGTTTATGAATTGAGGGAAAAGTCCATTCAAGAATGTTCAGGAGGAGAGGCACAAAGAGTTTGGATTGCCACTGTTTTAACACAACAGCCAGAAATGATGTTTCTTGATGAGCCAACAACCTATTTGGATATTTCTCATCAGTTAGAAACAATGCGACTTGTAAAAAAATTAAATAAAGAATCTGGTATCGGTGTTGTTATGGTACTACATGACTTAAGTCAAGCTTTAGAAGTCAGTGATAGAATCATTGTCATTAAAAAAGGGAAAAAATACGCAGAAGGAAAACCGGAAGATGTCATTACTAATCAGATGATGAAAGAAGTTTATGATGTGGACTGTGATGTTGTTTGGTTAGAAGGACGAAAAAAACCGATACTTGCCTATAAAGAGATTTGTTAAATAGAACATAAGGGAAAAAGAAAGTAGAAAATAGGAGTAAAAGGAGACAGATAATGAATGGAAATGAATTATTAGAAAAACTAGGTAGACTTAGTGAAATTACCTGTATGAAAGATGTAAAACCTCTTACGGATGCGTTATTTCCAGGGGCTCACTGTCCATTAATGGGGTCTGCTATGACCGTAAGAGGAATTGAAGATGCTATGATTGTAGTCATTGGAACTGATGAATGTTCTTATTATACAAAACATATGACCTTGCATTCAGAAGAGTTTGGAGGAGTGTTTGGACGTTGTGTATCCGTTGTTCTTGATAGCCGTGATGTGACCTTTGGTTCTAAGAAAAAAATTGAAGAAGCTATGAAAGAATTAGTAGAAGAATATGAGCCAAAGGCTGTTTTTTTAACGACAACTTGTGTTGTTGAAATTATTGGAGATGATATGGATACGATTGCAGAAGCATTAACGGAAGAGTATCATATTCCATTTTTATCGGTACATACAGAACATTTTAAGTGTGAAAACCATATGCCAGGGCTTGAACGCACAATTACCGCTTGTTTTTCTTTAATGGAGTCACAGGAAAAAGAAAATACTGTCAATGTTTTGGGACAGAGAATGGGAAGTTTTCAAACGACAGAGCTTTGTAGAATTTTAAAAGAAAATCAAGTAGAAATTGGAATGCAATTGCCAAGTGGATGTACGATTGAAGAGATTAAAACAGCGCCAAAAGCAAAATTAAATGTAGTTGTTCATCCAATTGCCCTTCCGCTTGCAAGAAAAATGGAACAAAAATTTGGAACACCATATGTATTTTTCCACAAATTTACAAGACCAGAAAATATTTATGAGGCGTATGAGAAATTATTTGCCTGTCTTGAAATTCCAATGACAGAGGAATTAATAAGACTCTATGAGAAAGCAAAAGATAGGAGAGAAGAGGCAAAAGAAGAGTTAAGTGGTATCACTTATATTTATGGAAATACGCCATTTGATACAATGGAATTTAATCAATTTATGACAGAGGAAGGGATGGAGCCTCTTGTTATTCAGCTATCTGAATACGATCCAAAACGGCAAGAAGAGATGGTACAAACAATTACAAAAAAAGTAAACCCTTATGTAGCAAAAAGTGCTAATATTGCTCCAATGCAATTTATTTATGACGTATTAAAACCAAATCTTTACTTAGGACATGAATATGCCGCAAGACTTCGTAAAAAGGGGATTGAAATTGTTCATACGGATAAAGCATCTGGACTATTAGGCTTTGAAGTTACCTTCTTTATTATAGAAGAATTAGTTCGTGCATCAAAAGAGGCCAAGGAGCTTAGAAAAGAAAAAGGAGAAGAGGAAAAGAAATGAGTTTAACACGTTTTTTGCCAACACCATCGGATCGTATGGGAATTTTATGGAATTTATTATCAATTGAGGGCAGTGTCATTATTGAATATGGTCCTGCTGGAACGACCCATTTTAGTATGAGCTTATTTGGAGAATTGGATATCGATCAACAAAATCGTCTTTACACTACCCATATGAGTGAATCAGACGTTGTTATGGGGGATGTCAGTCGCTTAGAGCGAGCCATTAAAGAAATTGATAAAAATAATAATCCAAAAGTAATTTTTGTTGTAGCATCTTCAGTAGCGGCAGTGATCGGAGTGGATATTAAAGGAGTTTGTACTTATATGCAACCAGAGGTGAACGCTCGTTTAGTTGCTTTTGATCAAGGAGGATTTCGTGGAGATTATTCGATTGGAATCCGAGAGGCCTATGCCATGCTTGCAAAGGAACTTCCATTAGATACGGAAGAAAGAGAAGAAAATACTTATAATTTAATCGGTGCCTCTTTATGGTCTTATCGTATGCGTTCTGATGTGAATGAAATCAAAAGGCTATTAAAAGAAGCCTTTGGGCTTAAAATGAATGCTTGTTTTTGTGCCGACACTTCAGTAGAAGAATTAGAGAAAGCAGGAAAAGCTTCTATTAATATTGTGATTCAAGGAACGGGGGTAAAAGGCGCAGAAGTTTTGAAACAGAGATTTCAGACTCCTTATGTATATGGAATGCCTTATGGATATCAAGGAACCCTTTCTTGGTTAGAACAAATTAAAGAAGTGATTGGAAAAGAGATCAAAGAAACTGTAGTACAAGAGCTAAGAGAAAAAATCGGTATGAGCCGACAATATCAAATGTATAGCAGAATGTTAAGAAGAGATGTGATGAAAGCGACCATGTTTGGAGAATACGATGTTCTTATTGGGATTTCTGATTTCTTTTCTCAGCTTGGAATTAAAACAGAATATAAGATCTGTATGCATAGCTTAAAGAGTATAGAAAATGTAAGAGAAGATATCGTTTATTTTGAAACAGAAAAAGAAAGAATGAACTGTATGAAAGAAGCGAAAAAACAGTTGGTGTTAGCAGATGACACTATGTTACGTCTTGCATCAGACGATAATACAAAAATTCGGATTGCACCTCCTGTCATTCAAGGAATGGTGTTTGCAAGACATTTACCACTTGCAGGGATCCATGGAGCAGATTACTTATTAGAGTTTATCGAGCAGTATTGGCAGACGTTAAAATAAAAATCAAAATAGAAATGAAAGTAAAAAAGGAAATGAGAAAGGAAAAGAAGTATGAAAATTCAAGTGATTTATTCCAGTCTTTCTGGACGCACAAAAAGGCTTGCAGAGGCAATTGCAGATGGAATGTCAAAGGAAGATAATTGTACCATTCATAATTTAAAAGATGGAGAGCCAGTTCTTGATGGGGACATAATTTTATTAGGATATTGGGTTGACAAAGGTGGTCCAGAGCAGAAGATGAAAGACTTTATGGAAAAGGTAGAAGGAAAAGCCGTTGGTGTTTTTTGTACTCTTGGGTTTTATGCGGATTCTGCCCACGCTCATGATTCTATTGTTAATGGAGTGAATGCAGTAAAAGAAAAAAATACAGTTATTGGTAGTTATGTATGCAATGGGGCTTTGTCAGAACAAATTATTACTATGTTTCGGCAAAGAGGAGGAAATGGGACACACAGCGCTTCACCAGAAAATGAGATTCGTTGGAACATTATGAAAAATCATCCAACAGATGCTGAGTGCGAGTTAGCAAAAGAGCGTTTTCGTGAACGAGTAGAAATTTATAAAGAATTTACAAAAGAAGGACTGCTATTAAAATCAATTTTACCCATGAAAGAAATTCAATAAAAAACAGATAAAAAAGAGATTGTAATAAAAACAATCTCTTTTTTTATGGCTATTTGTGTGAAAGACATAATCCAAATAGAAATACTTGTAAGGGAGCTTTTCATCGGTGGAATCATTGGTTTAATAACAGAACTGAGAGATTTAAGTATCCTGCAAATGTAAGCCAAAGGAGATAAGGTACTTGAAGCCAAGCGGAAAGCGGTGAAATCCGATAAAAAGTCCTGATCATTTGAAAAACAACAATCCACAATAAAAGAAGAATAAAAAAAGCCAGTAGTGTATTTTGTAAAGAAAAGAAAACAGGACTCCAAAGAAAATTTAACACCAATTGGAGGAGATAGAGTAAGGTAGCAGTTGACGTAAAGGGAGAAGGTGTTATTTGAATGAGATAAAAACTAATGCCAAGGAGAAGATAAAGTAGTGTCCATACAATAGGAAATACAAAGCTAGGAGGAGCGAAAAGAGGTTTTTTTAATTGTTCATAATAGGAAAAAGAATCTCCAGTGAGAAGGCTAGAGAGAATGCCTGTAAAAAGGGGGAGAAGGGATAACAAGAGTTTGTTCCATTGAATTTTCATAATAGCTCCAAAGAAAAATATAGTTAGTAAAGTTTATGCAAAAGAAGAAAATATAGTATAAAAAAGCTATTTTTAGGAAGAAGACATGAATAAAAGTGTTTCTACAACAAAGAAAAATCATAGTTCCTCCTACAAAATAGCTTTTTAAAAGGTTTAATAAAAAATTATCCAAGTGCCACATCGAGAGTCATCATAATAACAAAACCGATAGCAAAACCAATCGTAGCAATATTACTATGCTCTCCTTCGGCGGATTCAGGGATTAATTCTTCCACAACGACATATATCATAGCGCCAGCCGCAAAAGAGAGTAAATAAGGCAAAATAGGTTCTACAACGCTTGCAAGAAGAATCGTGATATAAGCACCAATTGGTTCTACAATTCCAGAAAGTGTTCCATAGATAAATGCTTTCGTTCGACTAATTTGTCCTTCACTTCTAAGAGGAAGGGAGATAATAGCACCTTCTGGAAAGTTTTGAATGGCAATTCCAATGGCTAAAGCAAAAGCACCCGCTAACGTGATTTTGGAATTCCCTGATAGAACACCTGCAAATACAACACCGACAGCCATACCTTCAGGAATGTTATGAAGAGTAACTGCTAAGACAAGCATCGTTGTCTTTTTTAGTTTGGCTTTTGGACCTTCTGGTGTGGCATGGGCATTATGTAAATGGGGGATCAATCGATCCATAAGAAGTAAAAATGCAATGCCCAGTAAAAAGCCTATGACAGCTGGCACAAAGGCAAAGCGACCCATATGACTTACCATATCCATGGAAGGAATTAATAAAGACCAAACAGAGGCTGCCACCATAACACCAGAGGCAAAGCCTAATAAGGCTTTTTGCACAAGTGGTTTTAAGTCGTTTTTTAAGAAAAAGACACAAGCAGCACCAAGGGTAGTACCTGCAAACGGTATGAGAAGTCCTAAAAATGTATTCATAAAAAACTCCTTTCTTAATCGTTATTCTGATAATCCTTATTATTGTATCGAATTTTGTTAATAAAAACAATATCAGTTGGCAAATCTGAATTTTATCTTTATAAATAGGAGAGAGTTGTCATTTTGGATAGGGTAGGAAAAAAGCGCACTTTGTCACGGGGGAGCAGTTTATGTAGAAAAAAGTTCAGTGATAAAGGAAGTTTCCTTTTCACTGAACTTTTTTCTCATCGTTTGTTTAGTTGGAGAGCTTCTCGTAAGAAGTCTAATCCATTTGCTCTTACTTTTTCAATGTTTTTGCGTAATGCAATAGGATCTTTAATAATAAATTGATCAAAGTCTTCAAATGTGGTTGGATCCGTAATCATATGATCTTCTAGGTCTAATGATTTTAATAAGTCTATCGTACGGCTTCCTGTATCGGAATGAAGCATCGATACGAAAGGTTTTTCAAAAATAGCAGAGAAAACGGTTCCATGGAATGAGTTTGTAATTACCATTTCTGCATTTTCGATCCAGCCAAGCCATTCTCCAGGAGTGGAAGTATAGGTGTTGTCCACTTCATTGATAAAGAATTTCTTTTGACGTCTTTGCACAATTGGAAGCCCAAGAGCACGGGAGATGGAATTTGCAAATTTTACAACTTGTGGGTTATTTTCCATCATATAAACAAAAATATATTTTTCATTAATGGATGGCGCCTTTTTAATGGCGTCGTATTTATGGCCAGGAATTAAAAATGTTGGATCCGCTACTACATTTACTTTATGAGAAGTTAAATTCTGAATAGCAGGAAGCGCACTGCTTTCACGAATGGAAATAGAAGTAAAGCTTTCCAATGCATGTCGAATTCTCTCATGATAAATTGGTAAGACATAGTTACGCCCTGTACTAGCTGCATAAGAAATTTTTAATGCCTGTTTTGGGGCAAATTCAAGGAAATAAGCCGGATCATATCCACCGATATGCTGGCTATTCCAAACTTGATCGCTACCAGTAATATACGCATCTAATTCTCTTGTTTCGTTTATTAAATCTTCATAGCAAGTATAATTTCCAAACATATTGAAATTGTCTTCGATAAACTTACTATAGCGTTCATAGCGAAGAAGACTTGCAGGATTTTTCTTTTGTAATTGTTTTATTTTTTTTGCGCGAAGTTTTGGATTAGTCTCTTTGATTGGATCGTAGAGATTATCAATAACAGGAGTGTGATAATTGATCACACAAGGCTCTACCCCTAAATCCGCCAAAGCTTGTTGTAATGCCCATGTTTGAAGGCTAGCACCAAAGTTATGAGCGCTGTGGAACGTAATAACACCTGCTTTCATATTAGTGAACCTCCTTTAAAATTGTTGTAATAGAAAGAGTATCAGCCCCAACGCCGACAGAAGTATATTTTTTAAGCTCTTGTACTTCTGGTAAATTTTCCATAGAAGCAGGAATCCATACTTTATGGAAAGAACGAGTATGTTCTAAGAAATATTGAATACTCTTTCGATAACGTTTGGAGTTTTGATATTTTTGTTCATTAAAGTTTGAGAAACAGAATATTTTTTTCTTGCCTGTTTTGCTCAAAATTTCAAACATTAAACGATCCATACAAGAATAGAGAATCGTTGTATCAAAGGAAATATCACCATAATCTTTTTTCACTTCACGAGTGGCAAATGTTTCGACCTTTTTTTCATAAAATCCTTTGAATAAACCATATTGTAGATAGAGTTTAAAGGCAATTTTTTCAGAAACAAGGCAGTCTCTTTCCTTTAAAAGAGGGAAGTAGCCAATTTTCCGATCGAGTTGTGAGAGCATAGAAGAAGTTTTCTTCATAGCCGCTGCCTTAAAGGAGAAGAAATAATTTCTCTCATCTAAATTCTGTCTATTTAATACCCGAATGAAATGTTGATCGGCATAGCGTTCCTTTAATCCCTTCGCATAAATTAATACATTTGGTACTGTTTCTCCTGTATGCTCTTCGATTAATAAGCCAGTGTCTTTTTGTAAAAATACGGTGTCACAAACATCCTTTGCCGTATGTGCCGTATCATGGCTGCAAAATCTTTCATAGAAGTTGGTATAAAATGGAGCATCTTGATTAATCGCTTCAATTAATTCTTCTACGGTTTCTGCCTTTGGAAGATCCATTTCGTCGAGATCCACATAAATACCACGACCTTCTAAATATTCTTTTCTATCGTAAGTGAATAAAATGATTTTCTTCTTAGAAACGCCGTAATCGAACATAATACTGGAGTAGTCGGTTACTAACATATCACTGGCATTTAAGAAATCATAAGTTTCATATTCAGATGGAAAATCTTTAATATGAAGGAATTCACTGCAATCGATTCCATTTTTTACATAAGGATGAAGTTTTACAAAAAATACTTGATCGTCACGAAGGACATGATCGAGTTGTGCAAAGTAATCATATAATTGTTTTACTTGTAATTTATTTTCCATCTTGTGAAGGAGTCCACGCCATGTTGGCATATAGACGATAACTTGTTTTCCTTCTAATCCACATTCTTTGCGAATTTCTTCGTAACGGTGTTCGCGGAAGAAAGCGGAGTTTCTTGGATAACCAGATAAAAGTACGTTTCCTTTATAGATTTTATCAATCATATAATCGGTTAAGAAAATGTCTCTTGAAAATTCTTGTTGATATAATAAATAATCGGCAATTAAGAAGTTTCTTTGTACGTTTCCAAGACCATATTCACGGCTAGGAACAATACGTCCCATAGCTTTTAATGGAGTACCGTGCCATGTGTTTAAATACACCTGTTCTGGGCGTTTAATAAAGTAAGGTGGAAAACTTGTATCAGTTACAAGGTATTTGGCAGTTGCAAGGACTTTTAAATACTCATCACTGCGTAGCTCAATAATACGAACATGGTTAATTCCGTAGTACGCCATCTGTTTTTCATAAAATTCTCGTTTGGCATTTTTTAATACAAAATATATTTTAAAATCTTTATATTCTTCTCGTTTTGTTTCCAACATCATATTGAAGATATTTCCTGCCATATCATCACCGTGTTTGGATTCAAATAAAATGGTTTTGTCTTCCACAGGACAAGTTTCATAATATTTCGTATAACGATAAGTGGAAGGAAGGTTGAAAAGTTTTAAAAACTTTAATTTGTTTATAATCAACTGTTTTTTCTTTTTGGATTTTTTGAATTTTTTCCATTTTCCAGTGATTTTTGCCTTAAAACTTTTGAATTTTTTTCGAACGGTTTTCACCTTTTTGGAAAAAGGAGAAGCCGTTTCTTCTTCTGTCACTTTTTGGATGAGAAGTTCTCGATTCGTATAAAGTTCTAAATTATTTTTAATGGATTTTGTAGAGGAATATTTTAAATAGTGGTTTTCACGCCAAGTTGGAACTTCCTTATCCAAGAAATCTTGCGTTTTTTGAATCATCTCTAGTTTTAAATCCAACTGACCTTTGGAACTAGGACTAAAAAATGCTGGATAACGGAAGAAAAAGTGGCGAACACAAATATATTCCAGTTCATCGTAAAAGGTGTCGAATAAGTTTTCCTTTTTCATAATCTGGAATAGAAGTTCAAATGCAGTTACAATATCCATGGTTGCTTTATTAAAGCTATTTAAAAAACCGCCTTGTGTTGTACGGCGATAATTGTAAAGAGGTAAGTTGACTTTACCAATGCACTGCGCTTTACAAGCCACAGAGAAAGCCACAACTAAATCCTCAAAACGAAGTCCTTCAGGGAATCTGATTCCTTCTAAAAGACTTCGTTTAAACATTTTATCCCAAGGGAATGGGGAAATTTTTACTAATTCAAATTTGCGATCAGAAAGTTTGAAATTCTGACTAATTGGAAGTGTGGCAGCCATTTTTTTTGTAATGGAGCCATCAGGATTTTCATAAACGTTATTTCTAGCACAGAGAACATAGTCGTTACCGTCTGTTATCGCTTTTGTATAGAGGATTTCACACATATTAAGCTCTAGATAATCATCGCTATCTACGAACAAAATATATTCTCCTTGTGCTTGATCAAGACCGAAGTTTCTCGCATGGCTTACACCGTGGTTTTCAGTTGTAAATACTTTTACTTTATTAGGATATTCTTTCGCATAGCGATTAAGAATATCGATACTGTTATCAGGGCTTCCATCGTTAACTGCAATAATCTCAATCTCCTCCAAAGTCTGATGTACAAGACTTTCCATACATTCAGGGAGATAGGCTTCTACATTATAGACAGGAACGATAATACTGACTTTATATTCCGACATAGTTTAGTCCTCCGAACTTGTATTTATCTTTATGTTTTTTTCAAAAATAATAGTCAT
>UQVN01000047.1 GCA_900544525.1 uncultured Eubacteriales bacterium | reverse complement strand
ATTTCTTATTTCATCGGTTTCTTTTTCTATCGTATCGTTTTCTAACACTGGTTATCTCAAACAATACGAAACACGCTTTGCAAACTTTTCCCGTTATTCTTTCCAGCTGATTCCTTCTCCTTTTAGTACTTTTTCAAATAATCTTGGTAACTTAGCGGTAAAAGTTCGCTGGGATAAATAAGATAGCTCCCCTTCTATTTGCTCAAATTGTAACTGATAGGCATGGAGAATCTGATCTTGCACCCGATAGTTCTCACGGAATTTTACATTAATCCCTCGATCGCCATATTTTGTATCTCCTACTACTGGATGACCAATGGAAGCTAAATGAGCACGAATTTGATGAGTTCTTCCTGTAATCAAATGTACTTTTAACAATGTAATATCTCTTCCAACACAAAGAGGTTCATATTTTGTCTCGATAAAAACAGAATCTTCCACTCTTTTATCGAGAAGAGTTACTTGGTTCCTTTTTTCATCTTTTATAAGCCAGCCTTTTAAGTGAGAAGAAGTCCTTACTTTCCCTTTTACAAGCGTTAAATAATATTTATGAACCGTACGGTTTTTCAATACTTCTGACATCGTTTGAAGACCGATTAAAGAAAGTCCACCGATTACAAGTCCGCTTGTATTGCGATCTAATCGATTACAAATGGAAGGCTTCACTTTAATATTTCCTGTTTCTTCTTTTTTCTTTTCCTCTGCATATTGTAATAACCAGTCATTTAAAGAACGATCCTTTTTTTCCGCTTTTTGTGTTAAAAGTCCTGATGGTTTATTCATAAAAATGACGTGTTCATCTTCATATACCACTGGGATTTTTGGATATTCCTCTTTCCAATTTTTATTTCCTTGTTGAGAATCTTGTTTCCCCTTCTTTTCTTTCTGTCTTGCGTTACTCATAGAGCGAAAACTATCGATTGTTTCATCCGACAAATATAATGTAATTGTATCTCCTTCTATAATTTTTTCATTCCCCTCTGCTTTTTTTCCATTTAATTTAATATTTTTTTTTCGAAGCATTTTATAGAAAAAGGATTTTGGCGCTTGATCCATATATTTCCCAAGGAATTTATCAAGTCGCTGATTCCCTTCTCCTTTTTGTATCATAAGTTCTCTCATTTGTTCCTTCCTATCTTTCTTTTTTACTACGTCACTGATATCCATAGCTCAAGCAAGGGACTTACGTTCCTATTGGTAAACTTCCGCTCCAATAAAGTATAGATTACTAGAAGTAACTTAACGTCCCAAAACGATACAATGTACCCTTGTTCTTTCTCTAACAGAAAACGATGAGACTGTGATACAGTCTCATCATTTTATTTCAAGTCCCGTTTTTTCTTTTAAAAATTTTGGAAACTCATATCCGTCTCCAATATCAAATTGTTTTCTTTTCACATAAAATAGCTCTTTTTGAGCTTTTAGAAAATAGCCTTCAAAATCTTTCCCTACTCTTGTAATCCCAGAATAAGGAATTGTCTCCTGTCGATTATCCTTTTCAAACTGAATCTTTATTTCTTGCTCATAAAAAGAAAGAGTAATCGCTCCATCCCTTTTTGTCTTTTTCACTCTTTTTTCATATATAATATCGAGAAAATGACTATTCATCGCCCCATCTACGAGTAAAAAGACACCGATAAGAAATGTGATAATATTGAAAATACTGATCTTGTTAAGAGGAGCAGCAATAAAAACAATCAAATTCACAAAAACACTAATACCACCAATCACATAACAGATCCATTTTAATATCTGAAACCAAATACGATACGGCTTTGTTTTTCGATAATATTGCATTTGTTTTTCGGAGTATTCTGATTGCACTTGATAAATGACTTCCATACTATTTTGCTCCTTTCACAGGCTATCGTTTTTTCTTATGAACATTGCGAATGGACTTTTTCTTCCCTAGCTTCGCTGATTGTTCACTCTTTCTTCCTGATTTTTTATAACTTTCTGTTCCTTTTGAATGGGCAGATTTTCCTCGCTGTCCTTGCTTTTCACTTTCTAACTTTCTTGGCCTTATCAAACAATGTTTATCAAATCCAACTAAATCCATACGCCCTGTTTTTTTCAGTGCCTCCATTACGAGATCATAATTTTGTGGATTTCGATATTGAATTAAGGCTCTTTGCATTGCCTTTTCATGAGGTGCCTTTGGCGTATAAACAGGCTTCATCGTTCTAGGATCAAGTCCTGTATAATACATACAAGTAGATATAGTAGCTGGTGTTGGGTAAAAATCTTGTACTTGTTCTGGCATATAGCCTAAGTCTCTTAAATATTCTGCAAGAGCCACCGCTTCTTTTAGGGTAGATCCTGGATGAGAAGACATTAAATATGGAACTAAGTATTGCTTTTTATTCAGATCTTCATTAACTTTTTTATAGCGTTCTTTAAAAGTTTCATAAACGGCATTTTCTGGTTTTCCCATCATTTGAAGAACAGGATCTGCAATATGTTCTGGGGCTACTTTTAACTGCCCACTCACATGATATTCACAAAGTTCTCTTAAAAAGGTATCATCTTTATCCGCTACTACATAGTCAAAGCGAACTCCAGAACGAATAAATACTTTCTTCACTTTTGGAAGATTTCTCAATTTTCTTAATAATTTCAAATAATCTTTATGATCCACCTTTAAGTTTTTACAAGGATTTGGGAAAAGACATTGTTTTGTTTTACAAGCACCTTTTGTCAGCTGTTTTTCACAGGCTGGATGGCGGAAATTGGCGGTTGGCCCTCCCACATCATGAATATACCCTTTAAAATCTTTTTCCTCTGTAATCAACTTTGCCTCTTCAATAATCGATTCATGACTTCTCGTTTGTACAATTCTTCCTTGATGAAATGTCAATGCACAAAAACTACAGCCACCAAAACATCCTCGATTATTGACCAAACTAAATTTCACTTCTGAAATCGCTGGAATTCCTCCTGCTGCTTCATAAGAAGGATGATAATCTCTCATATAAGGTAACGCATAAACGTCATCCATTTCTTCTTGTGTTAACGGAAGTGCTGGTGTGTTTTGTACCACATAAACGTGATCATATGGCTCTACAAGAGGTCTTGCTGAAAATGGATCCGTATTGCAATATTGTAAATAAAAACTTCTTGCATAGGTTTCTTTCGATTCCACAATTTCCTCAAACGTTGGCAGGGTAATAAAATCATAACCAGCTGGCAATTCTTTTGTCTTATAAACCGTTCCTTTAATAAACGTCAAATCCTGTACCGAAATACCACTGTTAAGGGCGTCTGCCATTTCTACAATGGAACGCTCACCCATTCCATACAACAGTAAATCCGCTTGTGCATCCAATAAAATAGAACGCCTTACTTTATTATCCCAATAATCATAATGCCCAAGACGACGAAGACTCGCTTCAATTCCTCCAATAATAATTGGGGTATGGCGATAAAATTTCTTAATCATATTACAATATACAATCGTCGCTCGATCTGGACGCTTTCCGATGACACCTCCTGGTGTATATGCATCCTGCTTTCTTCGATTTTTAGAAACAGAATAATGATTTACCATAGAGTCCATATTTCCTGCTGTCACTAAAAAACCAAGCCTTGGTTCCCCGAACTCTTTTACACATTCTGGATTTTTCCAATCTGGCTGAGCTAAAATAGCCACTTTATATCCATGAGCCTCTAATACACGACTAATAATAGCAACTCCAAAAGAATGATGATCCACATAGGCATCTCCTGTTATATAGACAAAATCCGCCTGCTCCCATCCACGTTCTTCCATTTCTTTTCGATTTATTGGCAAAAAGCTCATGTTAACACCTCGTAATTTCTCGTTAAAATATCATCGTAAGATTCAATATAATAATCCGCCAACTGTTTCTTTTCCACAATCATTCCTTTAGAAAATTCATCTTTTACTGCACAAGTTTTCATACCAGCTGCTTTTCCTGCCAAAAGTCCTGCTGGTAAATCTTCAAACACAAGACAATCTTTTGGATCCACTTGAAGCTCTGATGCCACTTTTAAATACACATCTGGAAATGGTTTTCCTCTGCCAACTTCACAGCCGGTACAAAGCACTTGAAAATATCCTTCCACTCCAAGCCCCTCTAAAACAGCTAAGAGTAGCTCCCTTGAATTACTTGTAGCAATACCTGCTGGAATTTTATTTTCTTTTAAATAACGTAAAAATTCGTAAACTCCATCTTTTAACGGAACAACAGAGGAATACTTTTCATATGCCATCTGATTCCATACATTTTTCATTTCCTCTATCGACATCGGTATTTGAAATACTTCTTTAAAATACTCCGCTGTTTCTGTAAAACTTTTTCCTTCAATTTCTTTTTGAAGGTTATCAGGAACTTCAATTCCAAACGGGGCTAAAAATTCAATATCAATCTCTTTCCATACCCACATGGAATCTACAAGCGTTCCATCTAAATCAAAAATGACCGCTTTTACTTGTTCTAACATTCGTACTTCCTTTCTTTCATCGTCCAATCATTATTTTCTTTTTAACTGTTCGATCTCTTCTTTTGTAAGTGGTCTTGCCATTCCAACTTCCAGTGTTTCATCAAGACAAAGTGTCCCCATAGAGAGTCGTTTTAAATACAATACTTTCATTCCAACGGCTTCAAACATTCGCTTTACTTGATGGAATTTTCCTTCATAAATCGTCACTTGAATCTCAGACTGTTGCTCAGAAGGTCTTGAAAGAACAACAAGTTCTGCTGGTTTTGCTACAAACTCTTTTAAGTCCAGTCCTTCTTTAAATGCTAAAATTTCTTTTTCGGTCACCACTCCATCAATCTTTGCATAATACGTTTTTGCAACATGTTTTTTTGGAGATAATAATTCATGAGCCAACTCTCCATCGTTGGTAATCAGCAGTAATCCTTCGGTATCAATATCCAATCGACCAACAGGAAACAAATCTTTTCGATGGGAATCAATACAATCGAGTACCGTCTTATGAAGCCGATCTTCTGTGGCAGATACAACACCAGCTGGTTTATGGAGCATAAAATATTCAAACGCAGAATAGGTTACCTCTTTTCCTGATACGGAAACTTGATCTTCTTCTCCCACCTTTACTTCAGACTTTTTTACAATGGCACCATTAACCGTCACAAGTCCCTTTTTTATCATCTGCTTTACTTCAGTTCTTGTCCCAAATGACATATCCGCCAAATATTTATCTAATCTTATCTTTCCTCCCATTATAACCATCTCCAACCAGCGCGGTATTTGTTTTTTAACGTTCCCTTACTATTTTTTCCCCAGCCAAGCGGATAATCTTTTGCGCAAATTAAAGCCATTCCATCTTTTCCGCCTTCCACTGGAATTGTCTCACATTTTAAATATTTAATCCACTGTTCTTCTTCAATGGAAATGGCATTGTCAAATCCTTCTTTGGAAAGTGACATAGCAAATGCTTGACTTGGTTCAAAACGATTTTTCTTAATAATACCTAAAAAGAGTCCAGAACGCAAGGTACGAAGCCCTGTAAAATCTGCCAAATCCTCTGGCAGATAATAGACATAATCTTGATTTACTAATAATCTTCTCTCATCAATTGTTATGTTTGTCTTTTCCATAAACTCCATAACTTCTTTTGGAAGTTTTGGTTTCTTGTATGGATAAGGCGTATAACTTCCAAGTGGCATAGAATCTTCTGATTTTTTAAGAAGAGCTACATAATGCCCTTCACCTGCCACTTTGTGAGGCCAAATTCTTCTTGTCTTTTTCAATTCTTCATTGCCTGTCAATCCCCACTCTGGATGCCCTGTGTCAAATCCATCAAACATCGGAAGCTCTACAAGAGAAAGCCCTTCATCAAGACTTAATAAATATTCAATGCTTTGTTCATTTTCTTCTGGTGAAAATGTGCAGGTAGAATATAATAACATTCCCCCTGGACGCAACATTTTAATGGCTTCTGGAAGGATTTCTCTTTGTAAATTAGCGTAAAATTCCACTCCTGTTTTCTCCCAATTTTTCATAATTGGCGGATCTTTTCGAAACATTCCTTCTCCAGAGCATGGGGCATCAATTAAAATTTTATCAAAATATCCTCCAAAACGACTGGCTAATTTTGCAGGCGGTTCACTTAAAACAATGGCGTTGGAAAGTCCAAACAATTCTACATTTTTAAGGAGAGCTTTTGCTCTTGAATTGCTAATATCATTGGTAACTAAAACGCCTTTTCCGTTTAATTTTACACCAAGTTCTGTTGTCTTTCCTCCAGGAGCTGCACAAAGATCTAACACTCTTTCCCCTTCATTTACTGGTAAAAACGCCGCTGGTGACATAGCGCTTGGCTCTTGTAAATAATAAAGTCCTGCAAAATAAAAGGGATGCTTTGCTGGTTGTAATTCTTGATTGTAATAAAATCCATTGGTTGTCCAAGGCACTGGTTCTAACTCAAATGGACAAATTTTTAAAAAGTCTTCTACAGAAATTTTGCTCGTATTGACACGTAGCCCACTTTTATTCTTTTGCTCAAAACTTTCTAAATACTTTGTATACTCCTCTTCTCCAAGTAATTTCTTCATTTTTTCTTGAAATGTAATTGGTAAATTCACTCTTTTTCTCCTATTTGTAATCTTTTTCTATAACGCTGAAAAGCCTCCCCATATCTTTTTTATATGAAAAATCCATACCACGTATTTCTCATCATTTTTCGATACAGGAAGGTTTTGCCTATTTTCTAATTTAAATTCTGTGCTCGATATCCTTCTGTTATAATATCAAGCTGTTTGCCAAAATGTTTTAATTGCTCTACATTACCACTTTGATATACTTTATAAAATTCATCCTGAATTTTAATCACTTCTCGTTGATTTGCTACACGAAAAAGGCCTTGAATATTTTTTAAAATATCGGATACTAACTGATCTTTTATTGTAAAATCGTTCTGCGCATCTAAAATCTCATCTCGAACGGTTGACATCTCCGCATCTAAATTAACTACAGCTTGTGCAGTATTTAATAATCTTTCCTTAATATGTTCTGGAATATTTCTCTTATATTTATATTGAAGAGAATGTTCAATGGTTGACCAAAAATTCATACCAAGTGTTCGAATTTGGATTTCTACTTGAATTCGCTTTGTCCCTTCTGCCATATTGACATCATAGTATAAAATCATATGATAACTGCGATAACCACTTGATTTTGGATTCCTTATGTAATCTTTTTCACTTTTTAAAATAAGATCACTTCGCTTTTTAATCAAAGCAACGACTTTATCAATATCTTCTGTAAACTGACAAATAATACGAATTCCCGCAATATCTTCAATTTTATCTTCTACATCCCCAAGTTCATATTGTTTTTTTTGTACTTTATCTAAAATACTAGAAATGCTTTTTACACGCCCTTGTACTTCTTCAATTGGACTATATTGATTGGTATCCCGAAATTCTTTTTGTAAGTTCCGAAATTTTACAACAAGTTCTTCTACTGCAAAGTAATAAGGGTCGAGCATTTCTCTCCATAAATGTAATTCCATCTGTCACATCACACCTCTTGTTCCTATAGTTCAGTATTCATTCGCTTATTCTATCATAGTGTCCAAATCAATTCTCCCCGTATAATAGAGCATAACATGATTTATTATAACATACTTTCCTTTATAAGGAAAATAATTTATCTCGCAATATTCGATTTTTCTTTCTTTTCCAACTCTTTTAAAATCCAATAGGGATTCACACTAATCTCTTTTTGCCCCATTGTCATATAAATCCCCATATGCAAATGAACAGGAAATTGTCCGATTGTTCCTTCTTCTCCATACCCAGAATCCCCCATAAATCCAAGAAACTGTCCTGCCTTCACTTCATCGCCTACGTTTAATCCTTCTGCATAGGAATAAAGATGAGCGTAGTAATAATAAATCCCACTTTTTGTCTTAATACCGATTCGAAACCCTCCAAGGGTTAACCATCCTTTGTTTACTACTACCCCATCGCTCATGCTAAAAATTGGGATTTCCCCTCTCTTATTGGTATTTGACATGAGATCGGTTCCCTCATGCCTTCGCTTCCCTCCAAAATTCCGTTCATTTCCCCATGAATCCTCATAAGAAATGGAATGAAAATAATCCCTATCGATAGGAAACCTCTTGCTCTCGGCTTTGATTGTTTTATAATAGGTTTCATAAGCTGGATTTTTCTTTAAAAAATATAGAAACTGCTTTTCATCACTTCCACTTGGAATCGTACGAAAATACTCCATCTTCTTTTGTGCAATGAGCCCTTCATTCCGTTTTGCTATGGTCTGTAATAGTAAATTTTCTCCTAATATAATACATAAAAAAGAAAAGAGAACCACAATAAAAACTATGGTTCTCTTTTGTCTTATCTTTTGTGAAAATTGAATTCGCCTTTGATATTGTAATCGTTTCAATCTTCACTCCCTGTTTTTTCTTTTCTACCAAGTAAGATAAATTGCTCCCCATGTGAGTCCACCACCGAATCCACAAAGAACAATTTTATCCCCTCTTTTTATTTCATTTTTCTGATTCAATTCATCTAATAACAGTATAATGCTAGCAGAAGAAGTGTTTCCGTATCGCTCTAAATTCATAGGGAACTTTGTAAGTGGAAGTTTTAATCGTTTTGCCACGGATTGTAAAATTCTTTCATTTGCTTGATGAAGTAAAAAGTGATCCACTTCTTCTACTTTGACATTTGCCTTTTCTAACACTTCTTTAATTGCATTTGGTACCGTAGATACTGCAAATTTAAAGACTTCCTGCCCATCCATTGTGACATAATATGGATCATCTTCATTGGATACATATGGATTATTATTTTTACGATCTCCAAGTTCTAATACATGCCCTTTCTCTCCATTGGAACCGACAACAGCCTCATAGCTATTTTCTTCTCCTCTTGTAACAACAGCAGCGCCTGCACCATCTCCAAAAAGTACACAAGTGGAACGATCGTTCCAATCCATAACTTTTGATAATGTTTCAACGCCAATCACTAAAATGTTATTGGAAAATCCACTTGCAATATAAGCAGCTGCTGTATGAAGCGCGAATAAAAACCCAGAACATGCTGCATTTAAATCGATACAAACCGCCTTTTTTGCTCCAATTCTTTTTTGAACTTCACAAGCGGTGTTCGGCATCACTTGATCAGGAGAAAGGGTAGCAACAAGAATCATATCTAATTCTTCCGCTCTCATTCCCGCTTGTAAAAGCGCTCTTTCTCCCGCTTTTGCTGCCATCTCATTACTTGTTTCTTCTATGGCTAAATGTCTTGCTCTAATTCCAGTACGACTTCTGATCCATTCATCGCTTGTATCCATAATTTGTGCTAAATCATCATTGGTTACAATTCTTTTTGGAACAGAACTACCAGTTCCTAAAATTTTAATTGACATGGTCTCATCCTTATCTGTGTAAAATATTTTGATAATCAAAGTATATGCCTTCTTCTGCTATTTGTCAAGAATAATCGCACAAATTCTACTTTTTCTCATGCTTAAATGATAATGCACACAAGTCCGCCATTTCCATCATTAATAATCTTTTCCATGGTATCTTGTAATTTCATCTGACTTTCCTCTGTCATCTTAGCAGCTTTTTGCATCATGCCATCTTCGACTAACTGTTCCACCGATTTTCCAAAAATATTGACTTTCCAAATACCTTCTTCTCCCTTTGCGGACTCTTCTTTAATATAGTTAATCAGATCTTGTGCCTGTTGCTCGGAACCGACAATTGGTGCTAATTCTGTTGTAATATCCGCTTTAATCATATGAATGGATGGTGCCGTCGCTTTAATTTTTACTCCATACTTGCTACCATGTTTGATCACTTCTGGCGTTTCTAATTGAATTTCATTTTTTTGTGGAGTTACGATTCCATAACCTTTGTAGCGGACAGCAGAAATGGCATCTGCCACTTTATCAAACTCTCCTTTTCCCTTGGAAAGTTCTCTTAGCATCTGAATTAATTCATATTCGCTATCAATTTCCATTCCTGTTAATTCGCTGAGGATTTGATAATAGTATGGTTCTTTCATGGTCACGAGTATTTTTACATGCCCTGTATCCATTGCCACCTTATCAAGCTTTACATCTTGCATCATCTCTGTTTTTGGAAGCTCTTTTCGATAGAGATCCTTAATCCACTGAAACTCTGTAAAGTTATCTTTTAACCAATGGAACAGTTCTTTCTTTAACCAATGTTCCATCGGCAATGCCTCTAACCATTTTGGAAGGAAAAATTCGATACAGTTAATTGGAAATTCCAATAAGATCTGTTTTAAAATGTCTTTAATATCGTCTGTTTTTAATTGTTCACAGTTTAACGCCTTTACTGGCACTTGGTATTTCTCTTCCATAGAACTCACTAAATCTCTTGTTTCTTTTGAATACGGACGACTTGAGTTCAATAAGATAATAAAAGGTTTTTTTAACTCTTTTAATTCCGCAACCGTTCTCTCTTCTGGTTCCATGTAATCTTCTCTTGGAATTTCTGTAAAGCTTCCATCAGTTGTAATAACAATCCCAATGGTGGAATGATCGGCAATTACCTTTCTCGTTCCAATTTCCGCCGCTTTTGTAAATGGAACTTCATATTCATACCAAGGCGTTTTCACTAATCGTTCTTGCTCATCTTCCATATATCCCACTGCACTATGTACTAAATATCCGACACAATCGATCATACGCACTTTAAATGAGATTTCCTCTCCCATGTCAATTGTGGCTGCATCTTTTGGAATGAATTTTGGTTCTGTTGTCATAATCGTCCTTCCACCTGCACTCTGTGGAAGTTCATCAATGGCTAATTGTTTCTCATGTGCATCTGTCATATTTGGTATTACTAATAGATCCATAAATCGTTTAATAAAAGTGGACTTGCCTGTCCGAACTGGACCTACAACGCCAATATAGATATCACCACCAGTTCTGGCACTAATATCTTTATATACATTAAAATTATCCATTCCTAGTTCCCCTTTCTTCTATCACTCTTTCATATATATGCGAGAGGAAAGTTTTTTATAACTAGTGCAGGAAGTTTCTTGCATCTTTTTTAACAAATAATAGGAAACAAGTTAAAAGCGATTTACAACTTGTAATCCCCACTTTTGGGCAAGTTGATAGGCTTCTTCCATACACTCATCCCATACATTATTGGGATTATGGCAATCGGAATTAATCATTGTCTTCCCATTTGCCTTTGCCACCTTTTCCCAAAACCTTTCATGTGGATAAGGATAACGAATCCCGTCTTCATATTGTATTTTTCCTCTGCGAATTCCATTCCCATTGAATTCTAAAATCGTATTTGTCAAAAGTGCAGATTCCACAATTCGATCGCAAGCCTCTTCACAGTTTTTATCCCAAGGCATTTGATTAATAAAAATAACATCTGGATGAGCAATCACAGGAAATAATCCTGTCTTCATGGCATCTTTTAAGCTATTCGCATACTCTAAGTAATAACTCGTGTCTTTTGTCTGTTCTAACGAATAAATATTAATGGTCTCTCCTGTTTTATCAATATAAGCGTGTTGTCCTAATAACAGATATTCTATCCCCATTTCTTCCTTTAATTGATAATAATAATCCATTTCCCTTGGATCAAATTCAATTTCTAGCCCTAGTAAAATAGAAAGTTCCTTTCGATATTGCTCCTTTAATCGCAACACTTCTTCTATATAGGACTTTAATTCCACATAGTCCATTCGCATCCCCATGCGATTATCTGGATAAGGAGCATGATCGCTAAACCCTAATACAGATAACTTTTTTTCTAACGCAGCTTTTACATAATCAAACTCTGTGCCTCCTGCGTGTTTGCATCGTTTTGTATGTGTATGATAATTTGTACGTTCCATCATCATTCCTCCAATTCTTTTTTATATGATAGGAAGTTTCGCTTCCTAATCCTATTGTTCTTTCTTTATTTTATCTCTAATTTTCCTTTTAAGCAACGAAAGCCAAAGCTTCCTTCTCCTACTTTAGCCAATGTATTAGAAAAAGAAAATGCCGAAAAGAGTTTCCTCATTTCGACATTTTTTCTTCTTTATTCATCTTTTAGTTTCCACTTATCCGGTGGAACTTTCTCTGCTTGCAACTTTTTATTAATATGCTCACGAAGCAAAGAGTAAATAACAGAAAACAGTGGTATGTAAATTAACATTCCAATAATACCTAACATACTACCACCTAATGTGACTGCCACCAATACCCACATAGCAGGAAGCCCTACGGAACTACCAACGACTCTTGGATAAATGACATTTCCTTCAAACTGTTGCAGCACATTAAATAAAATAAAAAACCAAATCACTTGAATTGGATTTACCGTCAAAATTAAAAACATAGCAACGGCACAGCCTAAAAACGCACCAACAATCGGAATTAATGCGGTTACTGCAATCAATACTCCTACTAATAAAGCAAACGGGAATTTTAAAATTGTCATGGCTACAAAGAACATACTTCCTAAAATAACAGCCTCGATACATTGGCCTGTTAAAAAGTTAGAAAATGTTTTCTCTGTTAGTGTAACAATATACACAATACGATCCGCTACTTTTATCGGAAAAGTAGCATAACAAACTTTTTTCGCCTGTCTTGCCAATTTTTCTTTTTGACATAAAATATAAATAGCAAATACAAAACCAATAAAGAAATTTACAAAACCGCTAACAATGGAAGTTACAACACCAACCGTTGTAAAAATACTTCCCATGAATCCAGTTTTAAAAAAGTTAAACACTTGATTGATCAACGTTCCCCATTCTAAATCCCAGTTCCAATTGGCAATCTTGTCTTGAATTTGTGGCCATGGAATATCAAGAGAAAGTAACCAAATTTGAAAATGATCTAAAGCCCTTGGAACGCTAATAAACAATCCACGAATCGTGTTTGCCAATTCTGGAATCACAAGTAAAAATACAAATAAAATAACAGCAATAATAAATAACAATGCTAAAATCAAACTTACCGTTCTCTTTAAACTTGGCTTTAACTTTGTATTTTTTAACAACTTTTTTTCAATAAAACGCATTGGAACATTCAAAATAAAAGCTATACAACTTCCTAACAAAAAAGGAGATAATAAGCCAATTAAAATTCCAACGGTCCTTAACACTTCTGGTATATGATTGAGTCCTGTATAGAATAAAAGTGTAAACGCAATAATGAGTAACACTTTTTTCACAGTTTCTTTATTTAGATCAAGCATCTATTCTTCCCACTCCAAATCACTATGTTCAATCTTTTTATCGCGTAACAATAAATTGGATACTGCCTCTTTTGCTGATTTTCCATCGAACAAAATGGCGTTTACTTGTTCAATAATCGGTATTTCTACCTGATATTTTTTTGCTAATGCCATAGCTGCTTTTGCTGAATATACACCTTCTACAATCTGTTTTACTTCTTTCATGGCTTCGTCTGCCGTATATCCTTTTCCCATTAAGTATCCTGCTTTACGGTTACGGCTATGTTGGCTTCCACAAGTTACGATGAGATCTCCGATTCCAGAAAGTCCTGCAAAGGTTTCACGTTTTCCACCCATAGCAATTCCCAATCTAGAAAGTTCTGCAATTCCTCTTGTCATAAGAGCTGCTTTTGAATTATCTCCAAAGCCTAATCCATCAGCTACCCCTGCCGCAAGAGCAATCACATTCTTTAATGCACCACCAAGCTCAATTCCTAATACGTCTGGACTTGTGTAAACACGAAATACTTTATTCATAAATACATCTTGTAACAATAAAGCATCTTCTTTCTTCTTAGCTCCAACTACAACACTTGTTGGAATTCCAAATCCAACTTCTTCTGCATGACTTGGACCTGAAAGGACGCATACAGAAACATTCGGATTTTTAATCTCCTCTTCAATAATTTCTGTCAATGTCATTAAAGTATTTTCTTCAATTCCTTTTGCTACATTGACAATGATCTGTCCATCTTTTACAAATGGTGCTACATTTTTTGCAGTGGAACGAGTGAATGGAGAAGGTACTGCAAATACCAAAATCTCTTTTCCCTTTACCGCTTCTTCCAAGTTGGTTGTAAAAGAAACGCTATCTGGCAATATAACGCCTGGAAGTTTTTCTTTTTGCTCATGATATTTTTGAAACATCTCAACTTCCGCTTCCATAATGGACCATACAGTAACCTCATGACCATTATCGGCTAATAACTTGGTAAGTGCTGTTCCCCAGCTCCCAGCTCCAACTACACATATTTTTTTCATTGTTCTTTCCTCCAATCGGATTCTACTTCTTTTTCTTATTTTATACAAATATTACACACACTTACTTTTTGGAACCAAGACGATTTTCTGTGCCTGTCAGCAATCTTTGAATATTTCCATGATGGCGATAAATACCAAGAACAGAATAGCAAAGAGCGATGAGAAGCATATAAGAAAATTGTGGCTCTCCTCGATGAAAAATCGTAAGAGTAATCGGAAATGCAACTAAAAGCGTAATAGATGCCACTGACACATAACGTGTCAGCGCTGTTAAACTCACAAAAATAATCAAAGATACTAATCCCATTCGCCAATCAATTGCCATTGTAATCGCAGCAGTTGTTGCAATTCCTTTTCCTCCTCGAAACTTTAAGTAACATGGAAAGTTATGTCCTAATACGGCAAAAAAACCAGTAATAAGACAAAGGAGAGTTTCATTTAACTCTGGCACCATTGGTGCAACTAAAAAACGCACAATCCATACAGCAAACATCCCCTTTAATGCATCTCCTAAAAATGTAAGAAGTGCCGCACTTTTTCCAAGTGTGCGAAGTGCATTTGTTGTTCCAGCATTTCCACTTCCATATTCTCTTATGTCAATATGATTGAATCTCCCTATAATATATGCTGTCTGGAAACACCCGAATCCATATCCTAATATGATAGAGATTAGAATGTAGGCGAATTTCATCCTTTATCCTTCCTTTCTCTCGCAATAAAACGCACTGGTGTTCCACGGAATCCGAATGTGTTACGGATCTGGTTTTCAATGTAACGAGTATAAGAAAAATGCATTAATTCTTTATCATTAATAAACATAACAAATGTTGGTGGTTTTACAGAAACTTGTGTCATATAGTAAATACGAAGTTTCTTTCCTTTATCAGAAGGTGGTTGTTTCATTGCCATCGCTTCTGTTAAAATTTCATTTAACACACCTGTTGCAACACGAAGAGAACAGTTTTCAATAACCGCATCAATTGTTTCAAATACTTTATGCACTCTTTGTCCTGTTTTCGCAGAGATAAAGACAAGTTCTGCATATGGCATAAAGGACAATTTATCGCGAACTTCATTTGTAAATTTGTAGATTGTCTTATCGTCTTTTTCTACTAAATCCCATTTATTTACCGCAATAATCATACCCTTTCCACGTTCATGAGCAACACCTGCGATTTTCGCATCCTGTTCTGTCACTCCTTCTGTGGCATCGATCATAAGAACGACAACATCGGATTTTTCCACAGCACTTACCGTACGAATAATACTATATCGTTCAATATCTTCTTTAATTTTATTTTTTCTTCTAAGCCCTGCTGTATCCACGAAAATATATTCTTTTCCATTTCTTACAACTTCTGTGTCAATGGCGTCACGAGTTGTTCCTGCAATATCGGATACAATCACACGGTTTTCTCCGAGTATTTTATTGATAAAAGAAGATTTTCCCGCATTTGGTTTTCCTACAACAGCGATTCTTGGACGATCATCTTCTTCCTCTTCTTTACTTGTTTCTGGGAAATGACTTGTTACCGCATCAAGCATTTCTCCAAGTCCTAATTTAGAAGAACCAGAAATTGGAATCGGATCGCCAAGTCCTAAATTATAAAATTCATAGACATCCATCATAAATTTATCAAAGTTATCGACTTTATTTACCGCTAATACAATCGGCTTTTTGGAACGTCTTAACATATCCGCTACTTTATGATCTGCATCCACTAATCCTTGTCTTACATCCACAAGGAATAAAATAACATCGGCTGTTGCGATGGCAATTTCTGCTTGCTCTCTCATATGGGAAAGAATTAAATCTCCTGTTTCTGGTTCAATACCACCAGTATCCACCATCGTAAAATTATAATTTAACCAACTTACATCCGCATAAATACGGTCTCTTGTAACACCAGGTGTATCTTTTACGATCGAAATTTTTTCTCCCGCTAACGCGTTAAATAATGTGGATTTTCCAACATTTGGTCGTCCCACAATTGCTACAATCGGTCTACTCATATTTATCACCTATTACCTTTTCTATAAAATCTTGTCCGTTTGATTGTACAATATTGACTGGCACTTGTAAAGTTTTTTGGAATTCAGACAATGTTATATCATCAAGAAAAATTGGTTCATCTGCCTTTAATACATTTTCAGGAAGCAATAATTCTTCCCCAAGCGCTTGATCTTTTACCTGCTTAATAATATCTCCTGCTGTCATTAAACC
>UQVN01000046.1 GCA_900544525.1 uncultured Eubacteriales bacterium | reverse complement strand
AATTCCAATCACAATAAATTTTAATATATTTTTTATCAACTCAACGAGATTCCGAGCAGCAAACATTTTTCTAATTCCATTCAATGGATTTAAATTGCTAAACTTTGGCTTTATTTTATGAGAGGAAAACAAAAATCTTGTCTGCACCCCTGTCACTAAAATAGCAACAACAGCAGTTGTTATAATAAGAGGAAGTACTGTTTTTATTAAAATAAGAATGATTTCTTTCACTAAACTTTTAGACATCACTCCCTGTAAAGAAGAAATACCACTAACCCCATCAATCATCTGCACTAAAAACGCTCTCATGGACTCATAAATCATAGGAAATATTCCTTTTAATAAATAAAAAATTCCTGCTAAAGAAACAACAGTAACAATATCTTGACTGAGAAAAATATTTCCTTTTTTTCTCTCATCCTTTCGCTTCTTGGGAGTGGCTTTTTCTGTCTTTTCTCCTGCCATATGATTTCACCTCTCTTTTGTTAAGGAGCAAACATTTTCAATACATCGATAACAGTCTGTAACATTAGCTCAATAGTATTTTCTATATAATTTCCCATAGGAGAAAATAACAAAATTAAAATCAATAATCCAATTACTATTTTTATCTGTATGTTTACTACAAAAATATTAATCTGTGGTATCATCTTCATTAAAATTCCTATGGAAATCTCAATTAAAAACTGTGTTGCCAACAAAGGAAATGCAAACTTTACGGCTAATGTCATACACTGTCCAAAGATTTCAAGCATGGCTTCTCCTAATCCAACTGGAATTTGAAATTGCCCAAATGGAATTAATTTTCCTGAATGAATCAACAGTTTCATCAACATTAAATGCCCATCGACTGCAAAAAAAGTTAAAATAAAAAATGCATTATAAAAACTTCCTGTCAACGGAATTGATGCTCCATTTTGTGCATCGTAAATGGTTGCCATAGACATTCCCATTTGAAAATCAATCAGACCACCTGCATAAGTGAAAATCATAGAAAATAGTTCCATTGTAAAACCGATGGCAAGTCCGATTACTAATTCTCGAAGTAGCAGTACACTGTATTCAATATTGGTTGTAGCCGTCACCGATGTCCCACTGGAATATTGATAGACAATAATAGAAATCGCCATAATCATAGCGCCTTTTGCCACTATAGGAATATTTTTTCTCCCTAAAATAGGATTAAAAAAGATAAAACCAGAAATTCTTAGAAATACGAAAGAAAACAACATCAATTGATTTTCTTCAAATAGCCATGCCCATTGTTCTTTCATAGTTCTATCCTCATATTCCAGTCTCTATTAGATGAAAAATCTCTTTTAAAAACTGCTCCAACAATCCCATCATTTTTCCACCAAATATGACTAATAAAATTCCAATTAAAATCAATTTTGGCACAAACGTAAGAGTTTGCTCATGGATTTGAGTGGCAGCTTGTAAAACAGAAATCACAATTCCAACGACCATGCTAATAATAAGCAATGGCCCTGCTATTTTTAATGCTAAAATAAACACTTCTACTAATATATTTTCAATTGTTGTTAACTCCATATATCTCCTCCTTACCGAAAACTTTTTGCAATGGATTCAAATAAAAGATTCCAACCATCCACACTAATAAATAGTAATATTTTAAAAGGTAAGGAAATCATAGCTGGTGGCAACATCATCATTCCCATAGACATCAAAGTTGTTGATACAATAATGTCAATTAATAAAAATGGTAGAAAAATTAAAAATCCTGCAATAAAGGCTCTCTTTAGCTCACTGGTCATAAAAGATGGTATTACAACAACAAGAGAAAGCTCTTTTGGATCTTCTATCGATTCCGTCCCTGATAACTCTTGAAACATATGGAGCGTATCAATTTCTGTCTGTTTTAACATAAATTCTTTGATCGGTTCTTCCATTCTTTGCAATGCTTCTTCGTCCGTTATTTCTTCTTTTATGTATGGTTCATATGCCTCTGTTTTGATGGTTGAAATAACGGGATTCATAATAAAAAGTGTCAAAAACAAGGAAATCCCAACTAATACCATATTTGGAGGTGTCTGCTGAATTCCTAATGCATTTCTTAAAAAAGATAATATAATCACTGTTCTTGTAAACGAAGTCATCATAATGACAATCGATGGAAGTAACATTAGAATCGTTAACAAAAACAGTATCTCTAATGTTGGAACTCTGCCTCCATTAATTGTAATGAATGAATCACTCATGTTTTTTTCCTCTCTTTATAAAATCTTGTATGTTCATTTTCTCTAACACAGCAGAAAAAGCAAGTTCTTCTTTCGTCTCACAATCAGAAATCTCATCTTTTGACAGCTCTTTTAATAAACTAATACCACCTTGTGATATTCCCATTAAATAATATGTTTCGCTAATTTGAACAAGAGCAATTCCTTTTTCCTGTCCCATCGGTAAATACTCTAACATACGCATATGTTTTGTCATTCTATTAGGAAGAAAAAATCCTTTTCCCAACTTTTTAATGCACCAATAGGCCAAAATTAAAATAAGAATTGTAATTAAAAACGTCTTTACAATCATTCCAACATTTTCAAGCATCGTTTTTCCTCTTATACATTATTCTTTCCGTTTTGCAAAATCTCTGTAATACGAATTCCAAAGTTATCATCCACCACAACAACATCGCCTTTGGCAATGCAACGACCATTAACAAATAAATCCACCTGTTCTCCTGCTAGTTTATCTAAAACAACTAAAGAGCCTTTTGTGAATTCTAAAATTTCTCTCACACTTTTCTTTGTTCGTCCAATTTCAACCGAAACTTCTAGTGGTACGCCCATAATCAACTCTTTATTTTCTATTTGCTCCACTCCTTGTGATGGTTCCATATCAAAAGCTACCGTATTGAGTGGCTGAACTGGCACTGCTTTTGGTGATTCTACATTTTGCACATTTTGTATGTTTTGCATATTCTGCATTTGATTCATCATCTCTACCATCTGGTTCAATACTTTTTGTTGCATTTGCATCATCATCATCTGTTGTTGTGCGGAATCTTCATATTGTTCTTTTGGACGATTTTCTTGATTTATCAATTGTTTTGAAATCTCTTGTTCCATGTCCTGTTCCATTTTTCCTCCTTCACCTTGTTCCTTTTGTATATGGAAAACTTGAGGAACCATCGTTTCCTCATCTTCTCTTTCTTTCTTCACCATTTCTTGTGATACTTCCTCTTCTTCGGAATATTCTGGCATACATTCTTCGATTAATTTTCTCACTTCTTCTAAAGACATAATATTCCAAAATTCTCCCCAAAATCCATTTTCTGATTTCATAATAAACTTCGTCGTTACAACTGGCGTTTCTGAAGATAAATATTGTTGTCTTATTTGCTCACTATTTTCTATTTCAAACGATATCGGTGTTGAAATATTCACCTTTCTTTCTAGGAAATCGGATAGCCCTGTCGCCATTGCTCCCATCATCTGATTCATCAATTCACAGGCTGCACTCATACTAATCTCTTTTGAAATTTCTTCCGATTGTAAATTTGTATTCATCATCAAATTTACAAAACGATCTTGATTCTCTTTTGTTAAAACTAGAATATTAGTTCCTGTCATTCCAGATAGATATTTTATTTCAACAATGCTTCTTTCTTCTTTTCTATCTTCTATGGATAACTCATTGACTTTCACTTCTGGAATCGTAATGGTTATTCTGGAACGAATGAGTGTAGAAACAGCAGTGGAAGCGACACCAAAGCCTATGTTCACAATTTCACCTATGGCATCTATTTCCATATCACTTAAGTTATTAAAACTCATATTGCCTTTTCTCACTTTCTTGAATCCTATGCTCTTTATTTTTATTTTCCAATTTCCAACGCCTTTTGTGCCATAAGTTTTATCGCATTAAAAGCTGTAATATTCGCCTCATAAGAGCGAGTAGCAGACATTCCATCTACCGTTTCTTTCACTAGATCGACATTGGGCATTAAAACATAGCCTTCGTCATTTGCATCGGGATGTGTCGGATCATAAACTGGTTTTCCTTCTTTTTGATCTTCTAAAATCTTTGCCACTTTCACTCCGCCATAAGAGCTTCCATTTTTATTTGCTGTATTTTTTAAAATTTGCTGAAAGCTATTATTTTGGTTTGTCTCTAATATAACTACTTTTCTTTTATATGGCCCTCCACTTTCTGTTCTTGTTGTTTCAATATTCGCGATATTTTCTGAAACAACATCAAGGCGCATTCTCTGTGCTGTCATTCCCGAAGCATTAATATCCATTGTTCTTAAAAATGACATTGTTCCACCTCCTCATCACCCGATAATATTGGCAACCGTTCTTAAAAATCGCTCTGTTTTAAATGGTTTTACAATAAAATCTTTTGCACCTGCCTTAACAGCTTCAATCACAATGGATTCTTGCCCCATTGCAGAACACATCACAACGGACGCATTTTTATCTTTTTCTTTAATAGCCTTTAAGGCAGACAGCCCATCTAATCTTGGCATTGTAATATCCATAATAATGAGATCTGGATGAATCAGATCATACATCTCGATAGCTTCTTCTCCATCCGATGCTTCATAAAGCTCTGTATACCCTTCCTTCATTAACGCATCCTTAATAATCATTCTCATAAAATTTGCATCATCTACAATTAATATCTTTGCCATGTTTATATCCTCTCTTCAAACTCCTCTGTTTCCTCTAGATCGAGCTCTGTTTCTTCCTTTCCTATTCTCTTTTCAAGCAAAACTGCCATATTCTTATTATGCCTTCCCATTTTCCCCAAAAACCATGGTTTTCCTTCTACAAAGATACAGACACTCGAATCTTTCGGTTTTCCAAGATCAATGACATCTCCAATATTAAGGTTATAAATATCATTCATATTTAACTCGATTACTCCAAGCTGTGCAGTAACCCCTAATAATGACTCTCGAAGACTATCCATAATCTCTTCTTGATTTGCTTTCCTCTCCTCTTCATTTTCCATTACAAAATATTGTTTTTCTCCTAAAACACTAAATAAATTCATTAATAAATTACCAGAAATGCAAATCGTAATTTTTTCTTTTACTTTTCCCATTTCAACCCCTAATACAAGAATAATTACCGTCTCATCCACACGAAATCCATGGAACATAGCGGAATTTTCTTCCACTCGCTCAAATTCTAATTCTACATCAATATAATTATTCCAAGCATTCATCATCGGTGCGACTAAATATTGCATAATTCTTTTATATAGTGCTAACTCGATCTCTGTATACGTATAGGATTCATCTTCTATCTCTTCTTCGCCACTACCACCGAGCATGCGATCAATCATAGTTAACATAAGTGCTGTTTTTACATGCAAAAGAATTGGCATATTTTTAGGATACTCTTTTAATTTCACATCAATAATACTGAGCACATCATTATCGTTTAACGCATTGCAAAATTCATAGTATCTTTGTTCTTCCACACTTAATACCGTGACTGTACTATTGGTCCGAAATAAACTATTGATTTGTGATGTAACAATCCTTGTATAATTATCATAAATGCTTTCTAATAGTCGAAGTTTATCTTTCGTAAATTTCTTTGGACTATAAAAATCATATTTACGATACTCATTTTCATCCTCTTCTGGTTTTAAATGCTCTTTTAGGGGAGAAACATCGTTTTGAAGGGAATTTAATAACGCATCTATCTGACTCTGTGATAATATCTCCGACATGGTCTCTATCCTACCTTTTCTATCCTTTTTTCCCCATTCTTTTATTTTTCTTTATAAACTTCTTCGTAATACTGTTGCAAATTTTTTGCTACTGCATTATTTTCTGTAATCAAAATTTCAACTCTTCGATTTCTTGCTCTTCCTTCCTTCGTTTTAAAAGTAGCAATCGGACGAAATTGTCCATAACTGACACTCACTAGCTTATCAGGGGATATGACATTTTTCTCTTGTAAATAGACAGTCACCTCCATAGAACGAAGAGCAGAAAGAGTTCTATCATTTCTTACATTATTGGGAATGTTAGGATCTCCTTGTGAAGTATGCCCGATAATCTGAACCTCTTGTACATGAGAACTCACCTTCTTTAATACTTTTGCGAATTCATCAAGCACGACTTCCCCCTCTTTTTTCAAATAAGAGCTATCTCCATCAAAAAAGATTTTATCCCGAAAGGATATAAATGTGAAACCATCTCCCTTTGATATTTCTGTCTGATCTTCAATTCCAATTTCTTTCACTGATTTTTTCAAAATCGTATACAGTTCATCAAAGGTTAAATCTTCTTTTTTATCGGCACCTTCTACAGTATCACCTGCATTTTGACTACTTTTCATAACGAGCTCTGTAACTTCTTGATCTGTTCCAGCATTTAAACTCTTCACTAACGCCTTCCATTTGACTTCATCAACACTGGATATGGAATACAACAGTACAAAAAAACAGAGCAATAATGTTACCATATCCCCATAAGTATCCATCCAACTTGCTCCTTCTTCTGGAGCTTTTTTTCGTTTCATCTCACTGGTTCACTCCCATGCTACTTTGCTTCTTTTAATAGCTTCTTTTGGTGTTTTTTCGCTAAATAAGAAGTTAGTTTTTCTTTTAAAAACTTTGGATTATCTCCTGACTGAATGGATAAAACACCTTCCACAATAATCTGACAATATAACAGTTCTTCCTCATTGCGGATTCTTAATTTCTTTGCAATCGGCAATAAAATAACATTTGCCAACACACAGCCATAAAACGTAGTAACTAAGGCTACACTCATATTGGCAGTCAGTGTCCCTACGCCATCCTCCACATCCATAGAAGCTAACATATTAATCAGTCCGACTAACGTTCCTATCATACCAAAAGCTGGCGCATAAGCGGATGCTTTTTCATAAATCCCGGCTGCTTCCTCATGTCTTGCCGATAAACTTTCCATTTCACTTTCCAGTATTTCTTGAACCTTTTCTTCTTCTACTGCGTCAATAATCAACATAAGACTTTGCTTTAAGAAAGGATCTTTTACCGTATTTGCCTTTTCTTCTAATGCTAACAATCCATCTTGTCGTGCAATTTGAGCAAACTCTACTAATTCATCAATGAGTTTATCTGGTTTAAACCGTTTTCCCCGCATTAGAATTAAAAAATGATTGGGTATCTCCTTTAACATACGAAATGGATAAGACGCTAACACGGATGCCAATGTTCCGCCGAATACAATAATAACACTCGGTATATCCACGAAATTATCAATATCACCAGATGTTACAATCCCTTGTATAATAATTATAACTCCTACTATAAGACCAAGTATTGTTGTTAAATCCACAATTTTGCCTCCTTTTTCTGAGTCACTTATTTCTATTCTTTCCTCTTTACCTTTTCTTCAAACGGCCTTATTTCCTTTTGAAATGCAATCACTCTTTGGATAATTTCATCAGCGGATTCTTTTACAATATGGAACTTTCCATTCATCATAATCACTTTTGATTCTGGAATAATCTCAATATATTCAATTTGTTCTTCATTCAATACAATTTCTGCATTGTTCAGCTTTGTAAGTTTAATCATAGTATTCCCCATCCACTTTTCTTCTCATTTACACGAAGTCATCTCTTTTTGGCATTTCTATCACTATCGCTTCATATTAACAAGTTCTTGTAACATTTCATCGGTAACGGTAATAATCTTTGAATTGGCTTGGAACCCTCTTTGTGTTGTGATCATATCTGAGAATTCTTTTGCTAAATCCACATTTGCCATCTCTAAATAACCGCCTTTAATATCTCCAAGCTGTCCACCTGCCGTAGCCTGTGGGACGATTGTTCCAGCATTATCTCCTGGTCTATAATAAAATCCAACCGTTTTTTCCAGACCATCAGGGTTTTCTACAGAAGCTAACGCAATTTTTCCAAGGGTTACAACTTTATTTGCTTCATCTCCACCAACAATGACTCCACTAATAGTACCATCTTGTGAAATAGTATAGCTTTGGAGTTCATATCGATCTTTGCCATTTGATTGCAATGGAATTCTTAATGGCTCTAACTTATAATTCTCCGCATTCGTCACAGAGGTATCTGGTACGGTATAATCTTCTGCTTTTCCTGTATTTCCTGTTTTTTGGGCTGGATATCCATACACATAATTTCTTTGACTATCCACTAAGTAACCGTTGCTGTCCACATAAAATTGTCCTACTCTTGATAATGAAAGCCCAGAGCTTGCCATTGTCTTATTGGTAACAACACTTGTCCCTGTTCCATCTTTCATTGGACCAACAATAAAAAATCCACTGCCATCGATCATACAATCCAGTCCTCGATCCGTTGGACTCGCTCCTCCTTGTGAAAAGTTGGCACTAATACTTCCTAGCTTTACACCATATCCAACTTGAGAAGCATTCACACCACCATATCCGCCATTGGTTGTAACACCCGCAGAAGAATTCAATGCATTCATATACATAGAATCTTGAAATGTTGTCGAATAGGATTTATATCCATATGTATTGACATTCGCAATGTTATTTCCAATAACGTCCATTTTTTGTTGATGAAGGCGAAGTCCTGCAACTCCTGAAAACATTGATTTAACCATTTTTATCCATTCCTTTCTTCTCACTTATGAGACTTTATTTTTATTCTTCTTTCTCTATTTTTTGCTCAGAACCTTCCTCTTTTGGAGAAGTTGTTCCGACTATCATAACACTTGATAAATCAAATGATTTTCCATTGACATATACAACTGGTGACGAACTATAAAGTCCAACTCCCGTAACAACACCAGTTTCTTTTTGAACTTCTCCCGTCGATTCATTGGACGTAGCCACCTCAACTTCTTTTCCAACCAATCCTATGGCATAACTGGTAACACCTGTTGTTGATAATGTATTCATAGCCTCTACCGTTGCCATCTGTGTCAACTGGGCCATCATTTCACTATTGCTCATCGGATTGCTGGAATCTTGATATCGTAACTGGGCAGCTAATAATTGAAAATAATCTTCCATTGTCAATGTATTTTTTCCTGTTGATTTCGTCGTTGGAAGAGAATAATCATTTGTTGTGGTCGTTGTATATGTGCTAATTCCACCAATGGTTGCCATATGCTCCCTCCTTCTTCTTTATCGTAGTCCAATTCGTAATTGTTGTAAGAAATCTTGACTTTTTGTTTCCTTTAATTTCTTATAATATCTTCGTTCCTGTTCTTCTCTTTGTTGCTGACTATTTTGATTGTCTCTTTGCTCTCCATTTTGTTGGCTCCATTGGTCATCATTTTGTTTTTCCACATAGACTTCCGTTGGATTTCCTAAGTGTTTTTCTATCAACGCTCCCATGTGTTCCGCTTGTTGGGATAAAACTTTCATTGTATTGGAGTTGGAACAAATAAGGGAAATACTCGCTTTCCCATTTTCATAAGAAATTTTCATAGCAATCTTTCCTAGATTGGCTGGCTCCAATTGTAATTCCATCTCCTTTGCTCCAGCCAATATTTGATCTTCTAATTGCTTTGTTACTTGTTTTGGAAGTTGTTCCATATCTTTCACAAATAGAACTGGTATCTCCTTTTGCTTTTCCACTTGTGCCAAACTCCTACTTCCCCCTGCTTGTATCGATGACGACATTCCTTGTAATGTTAACTGTTTTGCTTCCATAGTATTGCTTTCTAGCTTTTCTTTGTGTTCTATTTTTTCTTCACTTTCTAATTTTTTCTTTTCTTCTTTTCCTATAGAAGCATTTGACGGTATCGAGCTTTGTTCCTTTTTTTCCACTTCTTTTGTTCGAATTTCTTCTGAAATTCCTTCCATTTTTTCTTTCTCTACCCCAACCATCTTCTCATCTTGTTTTTGTATTTTTCCTTCGACTATCAAAGACGCTTGCACTTGGATTGTACTCTTTCCATCAGCCTCATGTTCTACTTTATGAAAGTCTTTTGCTTTCTCCTCTTTCCCCTCATTGTAAGCACTTAAGCTCTTACCGTTTCGCTCTTTATCAAATGCGCTAAGACTAAAAGAAATCGAAACGTCTTCTTCTCCGTTAGCGATTCCTTGCTCTCCTATATTCTCTTCTGTCATCGCCATCTGATTCCATAAAACTCCTAATTTTGAAATCTCTAAGTTCCAATCACTTATTTCTTCCTTACAAGATTTTTCATTTTCTTTCTTCTCTTTTCCCTCATAGTTGTTATCAATTCTCTCTTCTAGTTCTTCTCCCTCTTTTTCTTTTCTTTTATATGCCTTGGTTTCCCCTTTTGCTCCTTGGCCTTTATAATGAACAAACATTTGTTCAAACACATTATCCTGTTTTGTTATCTGAGCAAACTTATTTTGTCCTATGGGATTTTTTATTGTATTTTTTATCTCATGCAACGTTGTTTGAATCATATTATCCCCCCTTATTTTCACATTGTTATTTTAATATCATTCTTTGATTCATCACAAACTCTTCAATTAATTGCTCTTCTTTTTTTTGCACTTGCGCTTGATACTGTGCCTTTTTCTTCTCCATTAGCTTTTCTAATGAGGAATATTCCTGTTTTGCAATAATAAGTTCTGCCTTCTTTTTTGATTCTTCTTTTCGATAAGAGACTAATCTCTCTAACTCTATGTCTATCTTTTTCTCTATACTCTCCAAATAAAGATTCATTTGATAAAGAAAGGAAATTGTCTGCCCTGTCTTTTGCATTTCCGCAATCTGTTTCCCAACCTCCTTTTCCTGTTCCTTTAAACGCTCCACTTGTTTTTCTTTCTCCACCAATTTTTGTAATAACTGTGCATGTTCATTTTTCAAATTATCAAGTAGCTGTTCCTTATACGTTAATACGTTGCTAAGACTAAAATAAAACTTTTTCACTCTTATCCATCTCCCTTTTTCGTTTTCTAGTCTAAAATTTCTCGCATTTTCTGTATCGACTCTTCATAGGTAAAACTTCCCCGAATTTCTTGTATAAGAAATGCATTCACTTGATCGATTTTAGAAATTGCAAAGTCGAGCCTTTGATTGCTCCCCCTTTTATAAGCGCCAATGGAAATTAAATCTGCATTTTTTTCATAGACACTTAAAATATCTCGAATTCCTGAAGCTAATTTTCTATGCTCTTCCGATACAATATTATTCATAAGACGAGAAATACTGGCATTAATATCGATAGCAGGAAAATGGTTTTCATTTGCTAACTTTCTGCTCAGTACAATATGCCCATCTAAAATTCCTCGCACTGTATCAGCAACTGGCTCATTGGTATCATCCCCCTCAACTAATACCGTATAAACGCCTGTAATGGAACCTGTTTTAAAATTTCCACTTCGTTCTAACAACTTTGGAAACTCTGCATAAATAGAGGGCGTATACCCTCTAGCAACTGGTGGTTCTCCTATGGCGAGCCCAATTTCTCTTTGTGCCATAGCAAAACGAGTTAACGAATCCATCATTAACAAAACATCTTTTCCTTGATCTTTAAAATATTCTGCAATGGTAGTAGCTACTAATGGACACTTCATACGAAGCATGGCTGGTTGATCGGAAGTGGCTACTACTAAAATCGAGCGTTTTAATCCTTCTTTCCCCAAATCTTTTTCAATAAACTCTCTTACTTCTCGTCCACGCTCTCCAACAAGAGCAATCACATTAATATCTGTTTTCACATTTTTTGCGATCATTCCAAGCAAAGTACTCTTTCCAACACCACTTCCTGCAAAAATTCCAATACGCTGTCCTTTTCCAATGGTATTTAATCCATCGATTGCTTTAATACCAAATTCTAATTTTTCATCAATGGGTGGACGCTCTAACGGATTGATTTTTGGACTTTCCACATAGTAATAACGCTCGGATTCGAATGCTCCTAAATCGTCAATGGGGCGTCCCATAGCATCAATAATTCTCCCTCTTAAAAACTCTCCAACAGGAATTTTTAATCTCTTTTTTGTATTACGCACAAAACTCCCTGAAGAAATACCGCTCATGCTATCATATGCCATCAATTGTACTTTGTCATCTTTAAACCCAACAACTTCAACAGGCAGTTGCTCTTTTTTATCTTCATTATAGATATAAGCAATATCTCCAATACTCGCCCGTCCTCCAGATGCTTCCATTGCCATACCAACAATATTTTCAATTTTTCCAATGTGACTTGTTGTATCGGATTTCATAATTAAGTCTGGCAGACCTTTCAACATATCGTTTCTCCTTATTGTAATCTAGCATTATTGATAATATCTTTTATATTTTCTAATTGGGTGGAAACACTAAGATCGATAATCTCTTCTGGAACTTCCACAATACAAGAGCCTCTCTCTTCTTTGTCCATTACAATAATTTTAATATTATCCGATAAATAGGAAAGCTCTGCGGCTAATAAACTATCCACTTCTAACAATTTCTCATATCCAAAACGATCAATATAAATTTTTACCCATTCTGTTTTTTTTAATTTATCGGTAGCAGACACAATCATTCTTTTTATAATTTCACCACTTGACTTTAAACTTGTTTGAATAATCTTTTCTGCAATTGTAATCGTGATTGCTTTTAAATCATCCATATATTGCTCCATATAGAGATCTTTTGCATATTTCATGTCATCTGCTATCGTCTTTAACTCGTTTTGCCATGTAGAAATTTCTTCTTTCAATTTCTCTTCCTGTGTTTGATAGGCTTCTTTTAACCCTTCTTCATATCCAGCTGTAAAACCTGTCTGATGCCCTTCCTCGTACGCGCGTTTTCGTATTTCTTCTGCCTCTTCTTGTGCTTTTTTTAAAATACCCTCCGCTTTGTCTTGTACTTCTTTTAACATTTCTACTCGCTTTGTCTCATCTTCTGCAAATAGCCCTTCTTCTTCGTTTCTTTTTGTATCCTCATTCCCTTTTGTATCCTTGCTATCTTCTGTATCACAAAAAGTTTCTTTAAATTCATAAAGAATGATATTTTGATTTTTCGTACTTTTAATAATATTAGACAATCAACTCATCCTTTCCACCCTTATTGAGAATAATCTCTCCTGCCTCTTCTAACTCACGAATTTTAGCGACAATTCTTTGCTGTGCTTCTTCTACATCACGCAAACGAACATTGACTGTAATTTCCAAATCCGCCTGTACGCTCTCTGCCATACGACTGGACATATTTGCAAAAATAACTTCTTTGATCTGTGAACTCGTACTCTTCATAGCGTAAACTAAATCTCTCATATCACATTCACGCACAAATCTTTGGATCGAACGAGAATCCATATCCGCAATATCTTCGAATACAAACATTTTTTGTCGAATCTTCTCTGCCAAATTTCCATCTTTCTTTCCGAGTTCATCAAAAATGTATTTTTCATTTCCACGATCCATATGGTTAATAACATCTGCAATATAATCCACCCCACCAATATTGGTAAAGTCAGCTGTAACCATTCCAGAAAATTTCTTCTTTATTTCTTCTTCCACAATTTTAATTGCCTCTGGAGAAGCACTTTCCATACGAGCAATTGCTTCTACCACTCGCAGACGTTTAGATTCAGGCAACTCAGCAATAATGCTGGCTGCCTGTTCAGAATCCACATACGATAAAACAAGTGCAATTGTTTGCGCACGCTCCCTTGCTAAAATCGAATACAAGCTTTTCGTATCGCTTCTTCGAATAAATCCAAACGATCTGGCTTGTAACGTACGATTCACCCGATCCAATAAATTATTGGCAGTGGATTCTCCAAAGGCTTTTTGTAATACCGTTTTTGCATACTCCATACCACCATCGGTTACCACTTTTTGCGTGACACAATCCTTATAAAAATCATCTAAAATATCTTCTGTTAGTTCCGCAGTTAAATGTCCAAGCTGTGCCACCTCTACCGTCAATCGTTCAATCTCATCTTGATCGAGATATTTATAGATAGATGAGGCATTTTCTGTTCCTAGTGATACAATAACTGCTGCCGCTTTTTGTTTCGAAGTCAAATCACTAAATTTCATTTACTCTTCCTCATCTCCATTTAACCAATTTTTAATAAGTTGTGCTACAATCTCTGGATTTTGCTTTGTAAAATCTCGAATATTATCTCGTAATTCAACTCCATGTTCATTTTTAAACTCTAAGCGTTCGTCGATTTCTTCTTTTCCTCTTTCTACTTGCTCCACTTCTTTCTCTTCTTCTAAATTACTTTCTTCCTGATCTTCGTCCTCAAAAGGAAGCTCTTGTGCTCTTTTTCTTCGAATAAATCGAATGGTGAAAAGAAGTAATAGTATAAAAAGAACAACCATGCCAGTGCCATATACCCAAATTGGTATTCTATCCATTGCTTCTGTAACATCACTATTTGTATTTTCGTTTTCTGACTGTTCTGTATTTTCTGTTTCCGTACCATAAAATGGTACACTTACAATCATAACTTTATCCGCACGATCTTCGCCTGTAATTCCACTGGCATTACAAACCAATTCCACAAGCTCTTCTTCTGTCAAGCTTCCAAAATCTGATGCATTAATAACAACAGAAATCGTAACGTCTTCTAAAATTCCAGGCATAATTTCTGACTGCTCTTTTACTTGATTCACTAAATATTCTTTCGTTATCGAATTGCTATCATAGTGACTATCATTGCTATCTCCCGTTTCCTCATCATATTCAGAAATATCAGAATTGCTTTCACTTCCTGCCACTCCGCCTGTTCCTGACGAGCCATCTGAAGATTCTGAACTGCTTGATTCTTGTGAAACAATCCCCGATTTATCTTGCTTATTGATCTTATCTGGTGTCGTATATTCGATTGTTTCACGAATCAATTTTTCCATATTGATTTGACCTTTTACTGCTACCCTTACATTTCCCTCTCCATAAATGGGATCTAAAAGGTTTAACACTTTTTCTTGAATTTTCTTTTCCACTTCTTGTGCAATTTCATTTCCCTCACTATTTGTAGTGGTGAGGCTAGAGCTATTGCTACTAGAAACTTCAACTCCATTTCCATCAATAACAACGACATCTTCTAGCTCCATTCCTGGAACCGCCTTCGAAACAAGTCTTTGGATTGCCTTTACTTGTTTTTCTGTAGGAGATCCACCATCTTGCATAATAACAGTAACAGCTCCACTGCTCTTTTCTGTCTTTGTATCACTTAATGCAAAACGTTCCTTTTCGGCAAGTGCCAAAGTCACTTTTGCATCTTTTACGCCATTAAATAAACAAATAGTAGCTCCTATTCGATCCTGTAATTCATAGATAATATAGGTTTCTTTATCAGAATCGGTTGTCATCATATTCACATTATCTAACAAGGTACTATATGTAAAACCACTTTTGGGATATCCTTCATAGACCAAATCTGCTTTTGTCTGCTCCAAAATATCTTTTGGAACTAAAATGTCACCATTGCTCTTATATTGATAGCTAATTCCATCTTCTTTTAATTTTCCTATAATTTGAGAGGCCTCATCACTGCTTATCTCACTAAATAGCACTTCATACGGTTTATTGTTTAACAAGAAGGCTACTCCAATAGAAAAGCAGATAACCAAGACGACAAGCCCGACTAACAACTTTTTTGTTCCTGCTCCTAGTTTTTCTAATACCTCTTTTATTTTAGTAACTACATTTTCCATCTTGATTCTATTCTCTTATATCCCTTTCCTTCTTTATTAGGACTTCATTTTTATTCTTTATATACTCATTCGTATTAATTCATTGTAAGATTCTAATGCTTTTGTTCGCAATTGCACGAGCAAATCCACAGAAAGCTGTGCTTTTGCTGCTGCAATTGGCACATTATGGACATCATCCGTCTGCCCTGTAGCAAGAAGGTATTGCTGGTATTCATATTCTTTTGAGGTATCTTTTACATTTTGAATGGCATCTTTAAAAATCCCTTGAAATGTAGAAGAGCCTGCCTGTCCCTCGACTGCCTGACTGTTTATTTTATCTGTTTCATAAACGCTATTATATCTTTGAATCGGAGTAATAAAATTCGTACTCATAAGATTCACCTCTTTCTTTCCTATCATATTTTTTTCTTAACTAATTTCCTCTTATCACTGTACGAAGACGATTATAGTCACTATTAAAAGCTTGAACTAAATATTGATATTGTAATGTAGACTTTACAAGCTCTACATTTTCCACATCGATATCGACTCCATTCCCATCAACGCGCTTGGAATTACTTGAAGCGATCACGTTTCCCTTTGTTTGTGTAATCGCCTGTTCCATTGTGGAAGAATCTGCTGATTTCATCGCATGATTTAATCGATTTTTCAATTCATTTTCAAATGAAATATGCTGTGCTTTATAATTTGGCGTATCCACATTGGCAATGTTATTTGCCGTTAACTGCTGTTGTTTCCACACAAAATCCAACGCCTTATTCGTCATTACAAACTCATTTCCAAAAATAGAACTCATCTTTTACTTCCTCCTCTTTGCTTTTTCATTGAATGTTTTCTACAAATCTTTATCACCAAATTCAGACATAAAAAAAGGGGGAATCGTATATTTTTCATTTAAAAATCAAAGAAAAAATATATTCTTCACCCACTACATATCCACTAAACTCGAAATTGATGATAAGAAAGCTCCTAGGAATTTTCCATATTGAAATATAAGTGCCATAAAAGAATCGATCATTCTAATATGACACTTTGCCTCCCTAAAAGCAAAACCTTCTAGCTTTCTTCCCTATAAATCCCTATTTGTTGTATTTTTATAAATTAATAGTAATTTTCCCTGAACAAAGAATATGTTATATCAATCAAATATTTTCTACATCAAT
>UQVN01000045.1 GCA_900544525.1 uncultured Eubacteriales bacterium | reverse complement strand
GATCTTTTTTTTATACAAACCTGTTTTGCTTTTTTTATCTCATTCTCTATATTTTTTAATCTTTTGTAACATTTTTGTAACAAATATTATTTTACTTGTTCTGCTAAGTATTTCTCAATAGAATAGACTGCATTAGCACCATCAGATGCTGCTGTTACTACTTGACGAAGTGCTTTTGTACGAACATCTCCTGCAACAAAAAGACCTGCTGTACTTGTTGTACCTGTCTCATCCCCAATGATATATCCTTTTTCATCTCTGTCTACAATATCTTTTACCATATCTGTGTCAGGACGATTTCCTACTGCAACGAATACACCTTGTACTGGAAGTTCACTTTGCTCTTCTGTTTTTACATTGCGCACTTTAATATTATTAACAACACCTTCTCCCTCTATCTTTTCTACAACACTATCCCAAATAACTTCTACATTTGGAAGAGAAAGTAATTGCTGTTGTAATATTTTAGCTCCACGGAATTCATCTCTTCTATGAATCACATATACTTTTTCGCAGCCTCTTGCTAAGAAAATAGCGTCTTCTAACGCTACATCTCCTCCACCGACAACTGCCACTGTTTTCCCTCTAAAGAATGCTCCATCACAAGTTGCGCAATAAGAAACTCCCATTCCTTTTAATTCTTCTTCACCAGATACACCGAGTGTAACGTGTTCTGCTCCTGTTGCAATAATCACTGTTTTTGCTTCTATAGGTTCTTTTCCATCAAATAATACTGTGAATCCGTTTTCTGTCTTCTCCACTTTCTTTACAGATGCTGTTAAAAACTCTGTTCCTAATTTATCCGCATGTTCTCTCATTTTAATGCCTAAATCAAATCCATTGATCATTGGAAGTCCTGGATAGTTATCCACTTCATAAGTGTTTAAAATTTGACCTCCACTCATTGGATTTTTTTCTATTACAATCGTTTTTAATAACGCTCTTTGGGCATAAATTGCAGAAGTCAATCCTGCTGGTCCAGAACCGATAATTGCTAAGTCATATTGAATATTCATTATAAATTCCTCCTATTTGTTTGCTTTTATTATTATAAGAAAGGTACAGATAAACGCCGAGAAATCATCCATATGAGTCGGTGTTTCTTCTTTATTTCTGAAACCTTTCATTTTTCTATCATTCCTATTTCAATCCATTTTCATTTTCTTCATTCTTCACAACAATGCTTGTATTGTTTCCTTTTCTGCTTTATAATACTATCTAAGAAAGTTCATCTTTCATTGTTAAAAAAAGGAGGCGAATACTATGATTCGCAAATGGTTATTAACAGTTGGTTTATTAGTTGTTGGAACTACCACACTCTTTGGCTGTGGAAAAAAAGATTCTAACACTCTATCTAATAACAATACAGAATCGACTGTAGCTTCTACTACTGAGGCTACTACTGAGGCTACCACAGAGGCTACTACCGAAGCTTCTACTTCTACAGAAAATCCAGAAACAACTGAGGCTACGACAGAAGCTACTAAAACTGATACAACTACAGAACAAGAAACTACTACGGAAGCTTCTGCTTCTACAGAAACTACAAAAGCTACAGAAGCTACAACAGAAGAAACACTTCCTCCTAAAGTTACTTCAAAGAAAACAGGCACTGGTATTTTTAATGGCCAAATTGACAGTAACTCTGTAGAAATTGAAATGGAAAATGGTCAACCTGAGACATTCTTTATTTATAAAGAAAAAGTAGCTGAAGCCTTTAATAATATGGATATTGGTGCAAAGATTTCCTTTACCTATGGACCTGCAAAAGGTCAAGTAAATCCTCAGATTCTTTCTGTAAAAGAACAATAAGTCAATTATTTTTTTCTTTTAGAAAACTAATAACCAACAAAAAACTTCCTATGAAGATAAAAAAGTCCGCTATATTAAATACAATATGGCGGATTTTTTTCCATGAAAAACTAAAATAATCTACCACATAATGTTTCGTAATGCGATCCCACGCATTGCTAATAGCGCCACCTAATAGGAAAGATAATGCTAATTTTCTCATTCCTTGTCCAGATACTTTTACTAACTGATGAAGCCAGAAAAGCAATCCTAAAATTAGTCCACACGTCCCAAATATTAATTTTTCTTGGTGTTGAGAAAACAGGTCAAGCGCTGCACCTTTATTATAATATTTTTTTAAAATCAACTTTCCATTCCATCTTTTAATAGAATGTTCAAAGTCTAATTTCTTATCCATCTTCTTTTTCATGTTCCATTCAAACGCAACAATACTCGCAATAATTCCATATCATATCAACAGCTATCCCTCCTTCTCTATCCAGACTTTCTTAAATTTATTGATCTATTTTACCATCTTACCTATTCTTTTTCTGTGACTTTCTCACAGTTTTTATATCTTCCTTTATTTAGTATAACAAATAAAAATTTTTTTGAAAGTATTTTCTAATTGTTATCTCCTTTTTCCTATGTTACACTACTAACAGATAGAAGAATAAAATTGTTAGGAGGATTTATTTTATGGAAAAGAAACCTTATGTTTGCCCAAAATGTGGATGTAACCATTATGATCACGATCAGTTTCAAGCAACTGGCGGAAACTTCGCTAAAATTTTTGATATCCAAAATAAAAAATTCATCACGATCAGCTGTTCTGAATGTGGTTATACAGAACTTTATAAATCCGAAACCTCTGATGGTTGGAATATTTTAGACTTCTTAATTGGTTAAAAGGAGGGGACTTATGGTGGTGAAACAATTTTATGAATTAATAAAAGAAAGAAAATCAACTCTTGAAGATATCTCTAAAAAATGGGATTCTTTCACATTCAATGGAGTAAAAGAAAATCCCTCCATATTAGAATTAGAATCCTGTTTAAAAGAGCAAGTAAGCCAGACCAAAAAACACGGGCTAGAATTTATAAAAAACATAAAAACAAAATTTTATATAGTGCTCTTGTTGTTTCTATCAGTGCAGTGGGAATCGGAATTTATTCTCAATTTCGCCTTATCAAATATCGTCGTCTTTGCATGGAAATGGCGAAAATAGACCACGATATTGCAACCTATGTGATAGAATCTTCAAATCTATATAATCAAAAAACAATGCATCTACGCCCTGAAAAAGAAGATATTCGTTATCGTTACAAACTATATCGACAATTAAACCGTGGAAAATCGCTTGTTACCATTCAAAAAGAACGGAATGAATTACAAGCTCGTCGGGTAAAAGAAGCACATGAATTTAACTTTGATCTCATGCGCGTTAGACATGAATCCACAAATTATAGTAACTGATAAATGCTAAGAAACACGCTTTATGAAAATGCGAGAACCTTTTCTATTCATAAGATAAGGCTCTCGCATTTTTTATCGTTTCTATTTTTAATTTTAATCGCCAAAAGAAATACCTAACATTTTGGCCTGTTTCACAATATCATCCTCTGGCGATACATATTTTAATTTACCTGCCACTTCAGATAATGGTACAGAAATAATCTCATTTCCTTTTACTGCGACCATACGCCCATATTGCTCCTTATCAATAAGCATAGCTGCCTCTGCACCTAAACGGCTAGAAAGCACACGATCATATGCGCTTGGACTTCCACCTCTTTGTGTATGCCCAGGCACAGTAACCCGCACTTCTTTTCCTGTTAGTTCTTGAATTTGCTCTGCTAATTCATAAGAAATCGTTGGTTGTTTTCTCTTTTTAATTTTTGCTTTTCTCTCTTTTTTTGAAAGAAGGGCGTCTTCTTTTGAAATTGCTCCTTCTGCTACTGCTAAGATAGAAAATCTCTTACCCTGTTTCTCACGTCTATTTAATGCCTCTACTACTTTGTCGATATCATATGGAATCTCTGGAATGAGAATAATATCAGCACCTCCTGCAATCCCTGCATGAAGTGTTACCCATCCAACTTTATGTCCCATAAGTTCTACAATAAAAACACGTCCATGAGAAGTGGCTGTTGTATGAATACAATCAATCGCATTTGTGGCGATATTAACAGCACTTTGAAAACCAAATGTCATCTCCGTTGCCCATAAATCATTATCGATTGTCTTCGGAAGCGTGATGACATTTAAGCCCTCTTCGGAAAGCATATGGGCTGTCTTATGGGTGCCATTTCCACCTAACACAACAAGACAGTCTAATTTCAATTGACGATATGTTGTCTTCATCGCTTCAACTTTATCAAGACCATTGGCATCTGGCACTCTCATTAGCTTAAATGGCTGTCGACTACTTCCAAGAATCGTTCCACCTTTTGTAAGAATTCCAGAAAAGTCGGATGGTTTTAACTTATGATAATTTCCATAAATTAGTCCTTTATATCCTTCTTCAAATCCAATAATCTCTACCTCTTCACCACAAAGGGTCACAAGTCCTTTTACAACGCCTCGCATTGCAGCATTTAATGCCTGACAATCTCCACCACTTGTTAACATACCAATTCTTTTGTTTTTACCCATTGCTTTTCCCTGCCTTTCGTACCTTATGGTCGATTACATCTCTGTTCTACCATCTAACGCTCTTAAAAGAGTTACTTCATCAATATATTCTAAATCTCCACCCACAGGCACACCACTGGCAATTTTGGTGATTTTAATTCCTGTTGGCTTTACAAGTTTACTGATATACATTGCAGTTGTTTCACCTTCTAAGCTAGAATTTGTGGCGATAATAACTTCCTTTACCTCTCCTTGTAATCGGCTCATTAACTCTTTTAATCGAATATCATTTGGACCGATCCCTTGATAAGGGGAAATTGCACCATGGAGAACATGGTACACGCCATCATATTTTCCAGTTTTTTCATAAGCAGCTAAATCTCTTGTATTTTCAACAACCATAATTGTAGTATGGTCTCGTTTCTCACTAGCGCAAATCGGACAAACTTCTTGATCCGTTAAAGTACAACATACTTTACAATACTGCACCTTACTCTTTGCCTGTACAATCGTATTTGCAAGACTTTCCACTTGTTCCTTTGGCATATTAATAATATGAAATGCCAATCTTTGTGCTGACTTGGCACCAATTCCTGGAAGTCTTCCCAATTCCTCTATGAGTTTTGTTATCTGATTGCTGTAAATATCCATTAGAATGGGAAGCCTCCACCCATGCCAAGACCTCCTGTGATCTTAGCCATAGAGCTTGATTGATCTTCTTCCATTTTTCTAAAAGCTTCATTAACCGCAGAAATAATCAGATCTTCTAACATTTCAATATCATCTGGATCTACAACTTCTTCTTCTAACTTTACAGCTGTTACTTCTTTTTTACCGGAAACAGTAACTGTAACAACGCCACCACCAACAGTAGCAGTATATTCTTTTGCTTCTAACTCTTTTGTTGTTTCCTCCATCTGTTTTTGCATTTTTTGTGCTTGTTTCATAAGGTTATTCATATTACCAGGCATACCCATTCCTGGAAATCCACCTCTTTTTGCCATTGTCTTATTCCTCCTATTTCTTTTTTCTTAATCCTCAAATTCAATCGGTATATTGAGTTTTCCAAGGATACTTAAATCATAACTTTCAAAGGTTCCTCTTTGTTCTTCGGATTCAAAAATACATTGATATTGAATCTTTTTTCCTGCCTTCTCTGATAATAGTTGTTCTAATTCTTGTTTGTGTATCTCTCGTTCAAAATATTCTTTTGCCATAACTCCATCGGGACTCTTTTGGAACATTAAATTTAAAGAATTACTATCAGCACCTACTGTCACTTTTGCCTTTGCAAAATAGGATTTCATAGGCCCTACAAATTCCCTTTTTATCTCTGGAAGCTTATGCATCAAAGATTTTAACGTCTCAATATCCGCTGGCTCAAAACGTTTTGCAAGTTCTTCCTCCACTTGAAAACTATTTTCTTCTTTTTGCTCTTTTGCTTTTTCTTGTTGCGTCACAGGCTGTGTCCCCATGACAACAGGAACTCCTTGTTCCATCTTTTCTTCTAATACCCGAAGTCGCTCCAAAATACTATCATAATTTTCTTCCATTTGGGGCTTACAAAGACGAATAAAGGTTACTTCCGTCAGCACTCGCTTTTGAGTAGCATAACGAAGCTGTCCTGATAAATCCGATAGAATTCGAATATAACGCATTAAAGTCTCATGATCCACTTTTGTACTCTCTTCTTTTAGTGCCAAAAGATTTTCTTCTGACATATCGAAAGCAATTTCTTCCTCTTTTGAACTTTTTAAAAGCAAAAGATTTCTAAGATACCAAACAAAGTCTGTTACAAACTGAGAAAGTTCTCTTCCTCTAGTGACCATATCTTCAATTGTTTGCATTGTTTCTGGAACGTCTTGTGCTAAAATAGCCCGTAATACTTTACTAAATACTTCACTATCCACAGCACCTAAAACATTCAACACATTTTCATATGTGATTGGCTGTCCTAAATAAAATGCAATACATTGATCAAGCAGGCTTAATGCATCACGCATAGAACCATCTGCCACTTTTGCCACATAACGCAAAGCTTTTGCTTCTGCTTCAATTCCTTCTTTTATCATCAATTCTTCTAAACGGTTTGCAATTGTATCAATGGAAATCCTGCGAAAATCATATCGCTGGCACCGAGATAAAATTGTAATCGGAATTTTATGTGCTTCTGTTGTAGCTAAAATAAATATAACATAAGAAGGCGGTTCTTCCAAGGTCTTCAATAAGGCATTAAATGCTCCTATAGAAAGCATATGCACCTCATCAATAATATACACCTTGTATTTTCCTTCTGTTGGGGAATACTGCACCTCATCGCGAATATCGCGAATATTGTCCACACCATTGTTGGACGCAGCATCAATTTCAATCACATTCATTGCCGTCTGTTCATTAATTCTTCGGCAAGAATCACATTGATTACAGGGACTCCCATCAATTGGATGTTCACAGTTTACCGCTTTTGCAAATAGCTTTGCGATCGTTGTCTTTCCAGTTCCTCTCGTTCCACAAAACAAATAGGCATGTCCGATTCGATCTGCTTTTATCTGATTGGTTAAAGCGGTTACAATATGTTCTTGTCCCTTTACATCTTCAAATTCGGATGGTCTCCATTTTCTATATAACGCCATGTATGACATAAACCTACAACCTCCATTGTTAATATAGTTTAATGGAAAAGCTATGCGTGTGCAAGTTTTTTCTTCGGTATCATATGGAAAAGGATACCAAGTACCATTCCCATAATAACACCGCCACCATGAGCGAAATAATCAACCGTTCCATCTTGGGTTGCCATATAAAAGCTTCCAACAAGAAGAATTGCCCCATAAAGCCATGAAAATCTTTCCCTTTTTTCTTTATCTAAAATAACAGAAATAATCGTCGCACCAACTACGCCATAAATTGCCCCTGACGCTCCTGCTGATATTGCAATGGAACCAGTCATCGCTCCTGCAACAGCTGATACTAGATTGCCAAATAAACCACTTATAAAATAAAGAAGGCAATATGGAATCTTTCCTATTTGCGTTTCTATTTCTATACCTGCGATCAATAATACTAACATATTATTGAATAAATGCTCCCATCCAAAATGTAAAAACATACTTGTAAAGAGCCGATAATATTCGTGTTCATAAAAAACACTCCTCCACTCCTGTGCGCCATGTGCAAACATAAAAATCGGATCATACACATCCCCCATATTAGATAAAATCAAATATACAATTACATTTATGGCGATTAATATCAATGTAATGGGGCAAGACTTTATTTTTCCCATTTCACTCTCTTCTTTTGGAACAATAAGCCAAGCTTCCAATTCATCATAGAGATTATCAAATTGCTTACTTTGATTTTCAAATAAAAGAATCCGATTGTTTTGCTGTTCTATCACCCATACATTCGGAACTTTTTCTGCCACTTCTGCAATGCCTTTACATTGTATGGAAGGAACGAAAATCAAATTTAGAACCTGTACATCTTTTCTTGTTTTTCCATTGTATTCAAATATTAATTGCTGATTTCTTCTTAAATACACTTCTGATGGACTAAATTGATCATAGGTCATTCCGGTTACTTGAACCAGATACACGACATCTTCTGTTTCCCTCATAAACAATGGTATCTGTGATTCTATCTTTTTATATCCTTTTTCGTATAAAAATTGTCCAATTTCTTTTGCCATATCTTCTCCTTTCCATTAGTATTTTATTTTTCTATTTTATTATACCATGAAATAAGAAGACAGATGAACAACTTTCTAAACACTTTCCATCATAAGAAATTCATAAATTTGATCGCCAATGATAATCTTATCCCCCTCTTGTATTTCTTTTGGAATTTGTGGCGATAACTTTTCTCCATTCCAATAGGTGCCATTCGTGGAATCTAGATCGCGAATATAATACTGAAATCCTTCCGCTTCTATGATTGCATGGATTCGACTAATTCCTTTTCCAAATAATACCCCATCAACGGCTTCTTCTAAACTACCAAGTACCATTGGCGTTTGATAGATAGGAATAAGATGAGCATTGGAATTGACTCCCTTTAAATAAGGCACTTTTCTCTCACTGTTTTTTTCTCTTATTTCTTCTTTTTTTGAAAGTAAAACCGTCTGCTCTTCTTCTAAAACTTTTTTTCGTCTCCTTCTACTTTTTTTGTTACTCTCATGAAAAGAAAATCTTTTTTTGTTAAGAATTTCTCCCTCCTCTAATCTCACTCTTTTTTCTTTTTTCTTATTGTATCCACATTGTCTTTCAAAAATCATATAACAATCCACAAGAAAAAACGCTAATCCAATCACTCCATTTTTCCATTGTCCTCTTACTAAAAATAAAAGACTCAATAATAAGAAAACAATACCAACTCCTGTACTCACTATTTGTACTCCCCAATGAATCAATTCCTTACTTTCAATTTTATTTTCTTCTTTCTTATCCTGTGTTTGAAATCCCCTCTTTTCTTGTTTTTCCTCTCTCTTTCTCTTCTTGTTCCTTCCCTCATTTTGTTTCCTTTCATAATCGTTCTCTTGGCTCTCTCTTACTTTTAAATTGTAATAATTTTCTTTTGGATAAGCTGCTTTTACATCTACTTCTTTTGGATGCAATTCTTCTAGTTCATAAAAACTCTTCTTATTCTTTTTCTCACCCTCCATTCCTTGAATTTTAGGAATGCTTGTTTCTTCTAATGCCCATTTCTTTTCCATAACTACTTTCTCTTTTAACCCTTGACGCCTTTTTTCTTCCTTTTTTCGATAGTCTTCTAAAATAAACAATGAAATATTTGGCTCTTGTAGCAATTGATAAAACCCATATAAAAAATGAACTCCTTCCTCTTCTTTATGATTAAACACTTTCATCAGCTCTTCTGTTAATTCTTCTAGTCGTTTCATTGTATCCTCTCCATATGCAGGGATATAGCAAAGTTCAATACATTTTTTTCTTTCTTGAAAAAAAATAGTTTCCTTATCCAGTACAACCCCCTCTGTCCTCAATAAAAATTTGGATACTGACTGCAAACAAAGCAATACTCCATTGATAATCCAAAAGATATCTTCACTATCCAATTGTCTTTGTTCAAAATAGCTCTCTAGTGAACTTCTTCCATCGATCTCAAATTCAATGACTCTTTGCTCGTCAAATTCTTTTATCTCACATGGTAAAATTCCCTTTATCTCATTATGTAATAGCATATTCTGTTCCATCTTATGCTCTTTTTCCAATGGAATCACTAAATAGTTATGCCCTCCTCTACTTTTGTATTCCTTCTTCAATCCTCTTCCTCCTCCTTAACTTTTTTATTGGATTTTCATTCTTTACCTCTATTGTTTTCTCTCTTTTCTTTCTTCCCATTAGAAAGTGAAATTCTGCCGAATTACTTCCTTTTATATGATCCCCACTTTCACTTATGCTTCCAGTAGCATTTTTTAAAAAATGGATTTTTTTCTTTACTTTGCCTGGAAATTCTTCCATCTCTTCTTTTTTTATGTCCTTTTTGTCATTAAAATCCACATCGTATACTCTCTTAGAACAGTCTATCAACAATTCCTGCTGGAAAATTCCCCATTCCATATATTGAAACGTTAATAAAAGAATTGCCATAAAAATAAGGCAAATAAACGGAATCCATACACTACCTTCCACTACTTTCATGTTCTTTCCCCTCTTTTCCACATCTACTACATAACGGCAACCCTACAACTTCACTTTCTTTTTTTCTATGCACTGTTCGCTTTAAACCTGAACAGCGTAAACTGCAATGGTACTTTTTCCCTTGTTCGGTAATATAAAGTATATTCATAGTTCCACCTTTTTTCATACAAAGCTCACATGGTTGATACGTTGTTTTCCCGCTGAGGTACTCGCTGACATTTATGACTTGATGAATTTTTAATTGCAAATAACTGCAATTTCTCGTTCGATGATAAACTGACTGGGTATCGGTTACATACACCCAATTCTCGTCTTCTCCTTCTAGCTCTGGATGATATCCTCGAAATACTTTTTGGTGAATCTCATATCCAGACTCATAAGATAAAAAAGAAAAAAATGGAATCTTATTTTGTAAAGTATAACAACTCTTTAAAATAACTTCTCCACTTGTTTCATCATAATAACTTCCTAAAAAATGCACTCCTTTTACGCCATTCTTAATACAAGAATGGTTAATTTCATTTAGATCCACTTCCTTTTTCCAGTAGCTTTTTGCTACTAAAATCGTTTTCTCTGGATAGGCTTCTACAGCAATTTTTCGAGCCGTTTCCACCATCCCTCGTTGCACTTCTTGATCCACCAAAATCATCTGACCAAACAGCAGCATAGTAGCAATTCCAAATAAAAAAAGTGGAAACGCAATTGCCATTTCCACTGTCATACTTCCTTCCTCTTTTCTAAAGTTTTTGCGTAAGATGCTGAAATATATCCTTTTATTGGAATGATTTTTTATTGTCTGACCTTGTACTTGGAGAGTATCTATATTTTTTTTTCTTATTTTGAGATATATATGAAACTGTTTCATATGAAAAAATGTTTTAATTGACAGTATCCCCCAATAAAAGGACATAGTTCAGCACCCCTTTCTTTTATTGATAACTTCCAGTACGACTCATAATAAATTCATAACCATTTCCCTTTTTCATTGGCAATGAAAAAAAACGTGTATCAAGCTGTACAGTAGTATCTATTTGATATTGTGTCATGCAATCTTTTATTTGAAATTCTGGATACTTTTTTTGAATATTCAATTGCATTAAATCGAGCATTCGAAAATATAATCTTTTCTCTGGTACTTTAAGGAGCAGTAGTTTTAAATACTCTTCATATCCCATTCCACTATCCGATTGTTTTGTCACTATTGTATTCATATGAAAAAGTTGTGAAAAGGATAGTTTCCAATTATTAGAATTTTTCTTTATAGGAACTTTCTCTCCTTCTAATAAACATTTAACATCTGCAATGCTCTCTCCATATGCCCATGCATCTAGAATTCCTTCTTGAATTCCCTCTACAGCCTCTGGTTGTAATAAAAGTGTGGCAATCAAAAGAGCGGTTGCTTTTACTTCATTTTTCTTGACACCATCTTTATGTATAGCTGCTATATTAATAGGCAGACGTAAAAGTATCAGTTGTTTTGCCACCTTTTCTAAACAATCATAATCACTTTCTTTTCCTGAAATTAAATATTCTATCTCATTGGAATAAGCCGTTTCCTCCTCTCGCACAATGGATAGAGCTGACTGAAAATGTTGCCAAATATAAAGTTCTACTTCTGCCTTGTCTTGAATGATAGAAGAATATCCCCCATTCTCTTCTTTTGTCCACACTAGTTGCCGAGAAGGAAGATCCTCTCTTAGGATTTTTACCTTTGATAACGGTAATCTATCATTAGAAGCAACGGTTAATATTCCTAAGCGCTTTATTTCATCAATAAGATTTCTTGGATCTAACATGGCTATTATGGCTTGGCTCTCCTGATCATTCCTTGGATTCTCTAGTTTATTTCCTTCTACTGGCTTCGAAACAGAACGAGATTTTTGAGCTCTTATATTTTCATTGCTCCTTGTTATCCTCTTTTGATTTGGTAACATTGTATGGACCGCCCAATCATGAATCTGTTTTTTTAAGTGCTCACATTCGTTTTCATAGAGGTATTGTTTTGGAATCATCTGGGCATCCTTCACTTGAAAATTATAAAATCCTTTCACTCTTCCTAGCCAATCAACCGCTACTAAATTTTCTTCTAAGTAATCCCACACCCGATTGGAGGCAACTTCCTTGCCCTTACCTAAATAATTCTCATCCAGAGTATAAATATGATACCATTGCTCCATTTCTACTTGATAATCTGCCATCACTTGTTCCACTGCACCAACCATAATATGAGATATCCTTCCCTTAGCCTGTTCATACCGAATGACTTCTAATGTGAGGAACAAGACAGGTAATAGCACAACAAGTAATAGAGTTAAAAATATCGTTACTTGTCCTTCTTGATGTCTCCTATCGCTTCTTTCTTCTTTTCTTACTATTTTTAATCTACCCACACATCTTCTGCCCCATCGGTCAATGTTGAAAATAGACTCTCTACTAACTCTCTTAAACTATCTCTAAAAAGAATAACCAGTCCAATTAATACAATAATGATTAAAATGACTTCTACCACTCCCATTCCTTCTTCTTCTCTCCACAAAGATTGAATCCCTTGTCTTGTTTTTCTTATAATATGTCCCATCATGTTTCCTATCATCATGCTTTCCTCCTATCTCTTTTATATTTGAAACTGTATCATGGCAGGATATAAAACAAACAGCAATACCACTCCCATCAACACAATCATTGGCAATAACATCTTTGTTCCTGCTTCCTCCCCTAAACGCTTTGCTTGCTCCTTTCGCATTTCTAATGCGGCATTTTCTTCCCTCTGTAGCATAAAGAGTAGATCCCCTGTTCCTTTTTTTAAATTCTGGATTAACAATTCCACAACTTTTTTATAAATAGGGATTCCAACTCGCATTCCAAAATTTCGATAAACGGCTTCTTCTGAAATTCCCGCTTGAAATTCATAAACAGCCAATAGCACTTCTTCATATAAATAACGAATGGGTGTGCTTTCTACATTTTTTCTCTGTTCATAGTTTTTTGCTATTTTTATAAACACTCCTTTTAATGTCATCCCAGCTCCTAATAACAACACTAATTGATGGATAAACTCTGGATAATCCTTTAATAGCTGTTCCATTCTCTCCTTTTCCTTCTCCTTCATCGCCTCCTCTAATCGTATGACGTAAAAACTACCTGCAAATAGAAATAATAATAAAATTCCCTTCTTATTTCGGTTATCTTTTTTAGATAGATGTAGTAGATAATGCCCAATTTTATCTGGCAACTTCACCTTCTCCTCATAAGGATTCTTTTGCTCTTCCTGCTTTAATTGCTCTATGGCTGTTTCATACTGCCTTTCTTCTTCGGTCTTTTCCTTTGGCAATAATCGAATGGGATAACTGACTTCTACTTTTTCCTCTTGATACTGAAATCCCACTATCACTTCTGTAATAACGCCTTCCTCTCCTACCCCCTCTAACCGAACATTTCCTGTATCTTCAATCCATTTATGTTCTTTTGGCGTATAGGTTATTTTAATAGCACTATCTGGCATTCGTTTTTGAAAAATAAGGGGACTTTGAACACAATCAAATGAATGATTATCTCCTAACATCGTTTTCTCCACATATCGTTTTGCCTTTTCTAACTGTTGTTCCCATTGCTCCCTTGTATACTGCTGTTCTCCAACCGTTAATACATATTCTGTTTTCTCTCCTTCCCCTTCCTTTTCTAATTGTATCGGGACTTGTTTCTCCCCTTTTCCTACGGAATTTCTAGTAATCCATAAACTTTGTTCTTCTCTCTCTTGTTTCATAGAAAGAGCAAAGGAGCATAGCAAACATAAAAATACGGCTACAATTCCAATACTAAATTGTTTACAGCGGAATAAGACTACTTTTCTTTCTATTTCTTGTCCTTCTAAAAAAGAAAGATGACCAATTTGTGCCTTTAATTTTTCATCCCTTTTGTGAAAAAGAAATTGACTCTTTGTATAGAGAAAAAATGCCATTGGATAGAAAAAAAACAGGAAGTTTTTTTCATTACTATTTTCTTTCCAGTTAACTTTATTTCCTTGTCGACTATGATAAAACACACTTATCATAAGGAGAAGAAATAAAATTTCTATCATGAACTCCCCTCCTTTTCCCTTTTCTAACGATGAGAAATACATTTCACAAGTTCTCTAATTGGAAAGCAGTCGTCATAAACTTTAAAAGCATAGTTTCTAACTCATTGACTTCGTGTAAATGATAGAAATCAGCATTAAATACAAATATCCACGATTTTCTCTGCCCACCAAATGGCTATACCCATTAACATCACTCCAATGGTAGCAACAACAACTCCCATTAGATTTCCATATAATGGCTTCATATAATCTCCTGATGTCACTCTCATATAAAATAAAATTCCAACCGGCATACAAGTCATAATCTTTTGTTCCATTTGTTTTGCACTCATCATCGTAATAATCTCTTCTTGTACTTGCTCTTTTTCTAACATCACTTTTGATGTATTTCTTAAAATTTCGGGTAAATTCCCTCCACTTTGTCTTGCAATTGCCACTACATCAGCAAAATGATATGCTTCTTCTAACCTGCTTTCTTTTGCAAACTCTTGTAACACTTCTTGAATAGATACATTCATCTCCAGCTTCTTTGTAAAGGATTGAAGATATTTTGTCATCGGCGTTTGCTTTTCTTCTACAATAACCCCGTACTCATCTTTAGCCTCCTTCATGCAATGTTCCAAAGAATGTCCAAGTTCTAATCCTCTTGTAATCAGTTTGATCACTTGTGAAAACTCCATTTTTAATGCTTCCATTCTCTTTTTTTCCTGCTTCTTTTTTTCTCTTTTATAATAAACAGGGGCATACGGCAGTAAAAGGAGAACTCCTAGCAAAGAATCATAGACTAAAAACGCTAATAATACCCCGATTCCTATTCCTTTTAAACAGGCGATAATTTCCCATCTCTTGATTGCTCTCTTCTTTTTTAAAAAGCCTCTTTTTCTTTTTTCTCTCATAAATCATTGAAACGACCTTTCCTACTCCTATTTTTACTGGTATTCTTTCTTACCTTTTTCTCAATCCTTAACATCCTCACTGTTACAAAATGCTTCGTATTCACGTTCATATCCTGATAACATCAACTTATCTCTCTTATATAACTCACCTACTTGTCTCCACCGCCCTTTAACCTCTCCCTTTATCTCCTCAATTTCTTCAAATTGAAATAGGGGATTCATCTGAATCTCTCCTTCCTCTACCGAAAGCACTTCTGAAACTTCTAAAACTTTTCTGGAGCGATCTCGCAACCTACCTAAATGGACAATAATATCAATAGCAGAGGCAATTTGCCCACGGATTGCTAATAACGGCATCTCCATTCCCATTAAAACCATAGTTTCAATTCGACTTAACATATCTTTCGAACTATTAGCGTGTCCTGTGGAAAAACCACTGTGCCCAGTATTTAATGCCTGTAATAAATCCAATGCTTCTTCTCCTCTTATTTCTCCAATTACAATAAAATCAGGTCGCATTCTAAGACTTGCTTTTAAAAGATTCCGAATAGTAATGGCTCTACCACCTTCTAAATTGGCATTTCTACTTTCTAATCGAACTAAATTAGGTAAACTCATTAAATGAAGTTCCGCAGAATCTTCAATGGTAATCACCCTCTTTTCCTCTTCAATATAAGAAGATAAGGCGTTTAAAAATGTAGTCTTTCCAGAGCCTGTTCCTCCACTAATAAATATGTTCATTCCACTTCTTACAAATAGCTTTAAAACATTTGCCATAACAGAATCTAAAGCACCAAATTGTATTAATCGCTCCATTCCCATAGCTTCCTTTGAAAATTTACGAATGGTTACTGCTGAACCATCAAGGGCGATTGGTTCTAATACAACGTGGACCCTCGAACCATCGGGAAGACGTGCATCCACAATAGGGGAGGCTTCATTGACCGTTCGATTCGATCCAGAAACAATCTGTTGAATCACATCATGGAACTTTTCTTTACTAGAAAATCCTTCTGTCCATTTTGTAATTTTCCCCCCTTGTTCTATAAAGATATCTTTATATCCATTGATCATAATTTCTGTCACATCTTCTTCATCTAACAACTCTTGCAAAACATCAAATCTTCTTATGGAATTAAATAAGTTCTTTCTCAATCGTTGCATTTGTTTTAATGACAAATATCTTTTTTTGCTCATCGTTATAATCACTTCATCAATTACCGCATAAACTTGTTCATCTTGTACCTCTTGTGTTAAGTTTAAAATCGTTACCACTTCTTTTTTCAGCTGTTCTTGAATCTCAAAAAACTGCTTTTTCTTCTCTAAAAAGTTCTGACACATATTCCTCCATCTTTAAACTGTTATAGTTTGTATTAGGCACTTGTAAAAAATATAGCTTCCTTTCCCACGCATACTCCTCTTGCTCTCTTATAAATTTTAAAAAGCTCTCCTTCTTTCGATTAGCAGTCTCCCCTTCTAATATAGGAATGAAAATTCGATCGAATAATGAAAAGATGCTAAAATCAAATAAGCTACCCGTGCCAATATCAAATACAATTCTTTCATAAGTTCCTTCTTCCTTTAGCTGTTCTAATAACCATTCAATATCTTCTCGTTCTAACATTCTTAAATCCAAATAACACCGAGGAGAAGGTACTAAATAGCTTTGTCCTTCTTGAATGGAAAATTGCTTTAATCGAACATGAAACCCTTCATCTTTATTTTTTATATAAT
>UQVN01000044.1 GCA_900544525.1 uncultured Eubacteriales bacterium | reverse complement strand
TAACTGTGGAATGTCCAACACCAGTATATAATACATTTCCTTTACTATATAAATAATATAGATTCCGAACGTCATTTGGAAAGTTTGCATATTTTCCACCATTTAAACAATACCAAACAACAATGTCATTCATTCCGTCTCCATCATCATCCGCCTCTAAATCTAATTGATAATATTGCGTATGAGTAGATGATACTGATAGTGTTTTATCAATTTTAAATGGATATTCCGTAATAGAACCTTCATTTACTTGTGTTGCGGTAGTCGTTTTAACCCCTGTCAAATAATCTAGAATCCCTGAACTATATCCATGACTATCTGGATAAGCTTTTGTTCTCTTGCTTCCTGGTACATATACTACATCATTTGCATACTTTTCTACTTTCTTTAGTTCATCTCCTTGTAAAGCCAGTCCTTTTTTCAAAATGGATCCAATAGTCTCTCCAGTTTCCTCCACTACCTTGTTTGATTTAATCCCATAGCGGTCCATTCCAACAAGTGGTCTCATAATACTATTCAAATTATATCCCCATTTTAACTCAAGGTTATTCAAGCCAGCACCTGTTTGCTGGTGGTTTGTAAATGATGTCGTATCGTGGGTAAACAATACGCTGTTTCCATTTTCAATATAAGTCACTAATCCTTCCACTGGATTACGATTTACAATCTTTCCTCCATCTTCTTCATCTGGATAAGTTAGCACTTCTCCTGTTTTTGAATCTTTTGGAGTTGGAATATCATCTTGCATATCCGCAAATCCTACAATTACCATATCAAATTGACTTAACCAATCTTGTCCTGCTGTTGTCACCGAAGTATCTACACTTCTTCCAAGATAATAATTTGCATATTCATTAACATCCATTGTCGTAATATCGACATTAAAATCTTTAATAGAACTTCGAATTAAATTAAAAAACTCTGTATCTTTATAAGAAGTATTATACTTATTTGGCAAATTGTATTTTTTAATATAATTCAAATAATAATTCGGATCTTCTGTTAATATCCATGATGGACGGTAATTACTTTTATTTAGATCGGAGTGAATTTGTAATACTTTAACTGTCGGTTTTTTATCTTCTGGTGTTTCTTTTTTTGTATATCCAGTTTCGGATGCACGAATATACTGCCCATTTTCTAAATTACTTGTTATTTGTAATTTCCATTGGATTAATTTATAATAGTTATCTGGTATCGTTCTCGTTACATAATACTGGGTATTAACTTTTAGATGATATCTACCATCTTTTCCTTTTAATACTTGATTATTATTAGCATCATAGATTTTAATATCTTTTAGATTTTCTGCACTATTTTCTCCTTCTGAAAAAACTCCATCTGCATTTAAATCTACAAATAATTCACAATGATAAGTGGCAGAGGTCATAGACGCCGCTGAATTATGTTGAATAGAAAAACGATATTCTAATTCATTTTTTTTCAAATATTCATTGGATGGTCCATTGGCATCTCCAATCGCACTTGGTGGCTGTCCATCTTTTTCAAATAGAATCTTTGGTTTTTCTAAATTGGTATAGAAAGCCAGTTTATTTTTATCAATTTGATTTTCTACTAATACATTTTCTTGTGGCAACAAATCTGTTAGTAGCTCATAAATATTAGAAGAATTATCAACTTTTGTTTCATTAATTTTACTACCATTTACTAATCCTGTTGCTATAATAACAGGATATCCACTCTTTACAAATTCTTGTAATTCCTTCATCTTTTTTTTCGTCAAGTCATTTCCTGACATCTTAGTCGGAATTTTCACGGTAGAAATATTGGCATTCTCAGTATCAAGCATACCTGCAAACTTATTACTACGTGTAAACTGTCCACCTGTATGGGAATATACCAATGTAGTGTTTGGAGTTGTAATTCCCCATACACCCGCCCCTAGACTGATGGCCTTTTGATAATTATCTCCAATATAAATCAGATCATAGCTCCCATTGATATCTTCGATTTTTCCGATAAACTCAGAAGTTGTCATACGTTTTATATTAATTTTGATACCTGAAGTTGTTAAGTCAATTCCTAACCAATTCGCAACTTTTTGCTGTGTCACACTTCCATCACTAATTGCTGGCTCTAACTCTAATATATTTAATTCCTTCTTCTCAATAGTTACACGTTTATATTGGAAATTTAAAATATATTCAATCGCTTTTGCTCTTGAAATATTTTCTTCAATCGCTTCTAATCCTTCTATTTTTCTGTAAATATTTTCCTCTTTAATATAATCCATAATTTCTTGAAACCCACTGTTTTTCAATGCAGTCTCATCATTCACATCAACAATCACTTTGTTTAAATCGTTATCAAAAATTCCATACCCTTTACTGCTTCCTTCTACCGATACAAAATATACATTATCTTTCACATAGTTTTTATCAGAATCACTATCATCATAATAATAAGAGAATGTGGCTTTTATCGTTTCCTTCTCTTTTTCAGTCATCGTATCCATTCGAATGATACAAGCATATTCTTTTTGTAGAGCATCTTCTGATAAGACTTGTGCCACGTCCTCATTGATACCATCATGAATATAAATCAGATCATAGTCTTTCAAAAATGTTTTCTGTTGATTTTTGGACATGGATTTTAATTTTTTTGCTGTTGTTGCTGTTATTTTAATATCAAATTGATCAAAAACTTTTTTTGCTTCTTCTTTTTCTTCCAATGAAAGAGAGGAATCAATACTTCCATCCCCTGGGTCTAAATGAAACACATATTTTTTTAACCATTCATTATTGATAAATCCACCTTGATAATAAAAATGATCTACTTCAACCGCCACTTCTTCTGCGTTTTCATCAGCAATAAAATCATAATCCCCTGTTCCTTTTGTCAAATGATATTCTTCTTCTGATATGTAATAAGTAGCTAAGTCTTTTGTACTTTCATCCACTAAAAGATATTGGTCCTCTCCTGAGCGATAATTTGGATAATACCATCCATAATATTCATAACTCTCTGGATCATTGACATTTCCTGTTTGCCCGATACGACAAGCAAAAGTCACATTTTTTACTTTATAATAATATTCATAATTGGAAGGTAAGTCTTTTGATAATGCCAACACTTCTTTATAGGTTATTGGCTCTTTTCCTTGAATATAATAAAGATTTTCTTTTATTAACTTTCCAGTACCATCATCGCTCCAATAATAATAAGTATCTTTTGATTTTGTAATATCGCCTTCCTTTGTAGGAGTCGATACAACCGCTTTTTCTACTTCTTCTAGAGTCGCTTGATTTTGTAATGGTTCATATTGATAATGGGGATATCCTTGAATTGGCATTGCACGGTATACAAGAATTTTGTCGCTGTTATCTTCTCCTGGAAACATAGTTTTATCCACAGTATCTGTTAATATTCGATAATCATTAATATAAAAGCCATATCCTTGCTGATATTCATCTGCAATCACCTTTGGATCCGATTGTAACCATTGTTCCATTTGCCCATTATCCACAGCTTCAAATTCTATATTATAAGGACTGACAGCACCCATTCCTTCGGTATAAGAAAAGCTAGCAATATTTTCTCGATATTTTACTTTATCCTGATCAGAAGCCACATCTTCTCGAATGGGATAATAACTTTGTTCTCCCTTTGTGTAATCTCCTGTTTTATCTTTATTGCTCTCATAAACTCCTTTTATTTTAGCAACACGCCTTTTATCTAAAGTTACTTCCTTCCAATCCTCTGTCTTATCAGTACTATTCAAAAAATATTTTTCTTGGTACTGTTCATATGTTAAAGGATACTGATCAGCGTTATCCCCAATCATGTTGCTAATTTGTCCTAAGTAGTCTTTTGCTTCTGCAAATGCTTTTCTTTCTTCCTCGTTTTCAATTGCCTTTAATCCTTCTTCTAAAGAAGAAAATGTTTTTCCATCATACTCATAATTTTTTATATAAGGTTCTTCTCCTGCCACATAATAGCCAAGCTCTGCTTTCTTTTCATCTTCTGTAATTTCTAAAATCCGAAATGGAGCTTCTTTCGAATTTTCCTCTACAATTGTTTCTATTCCTGGCATCATAGAGGATGCCTCTACTGTTATCATCGTTTGAACAAGTGTTGTAACAAAAAATATAAAAGCAAACACAAGAACGGCTCCTGATAGTAAAAACAGCCTTTTCCCTTTTTTCATTTTATCAACTCCTTTTTTCTACCTTAAAATGGAGATTCTTTTACTACTGAATTTCTTAAATAAATACTTTTTTTCGCTTCCGATTGTTTCCCACTTTTTTCTATTTTTACATGAAAATATACGAGATGGTCTTCGATATCGGAAAGATCAATTTGAAATTGTATCACATTGAAAGCGAGTGTTTCTTGTACTCGTTTCATAACTTGATTGTTGGATAATTTCACCTGCTCATAAATAAGAGTTTTTTCCTTTTGATTCCAAGTGATGACATCTAATGTTTCTTCCCTTACGGAATTTTCTTCATCTTGGCTTATTAAATACAAACTCTTCTCTTCTTTTTTTGTTTCTCCTTCTTCAATCTCTCCTAAAATTCCATCTGCATTTCCATAAGCATAATATATTTTCTTATTTGTTTGTAAAAGGAGATTTTCTAACTTATTTTCAATCTCCTGTATTTCCATTTGCCTTTTTGTCGTTGCAGATGTGTTTCTCATCATGGTGGATGTGGTGGCTATCACTTGAAAAATTACACCACTAAATACAGCTATAATGCCGATTACTATCACTAATTCAATCAGTGTAAATCCTTTCTCACAGTCTTTCATCGGTATACCTCCACATTTCTTTCTTTTCCATGTCATCATTGCCTCATTTTAATTGGCTTTCACTTCATATCCACCCGTTTCTTGCTTTAAATAAATCGTTCTTGTTCGCAATCCACACTGAATCTGAATCCATTCACAATACCCTGTTCCATCATGAAATTGAATATCTTCATTTTTTTGTAATGCTTCTGACACCTCATCTGGTACCATAACAGAAGTTTGAATAGGACGAAATCCTCCCGTTTCCCGACTATAAGTTAAAATTAAACTTTTACTCGGCTCTTCTTTCATGTCGATTGGATTTGCTTTATCACTCACTTTATAGCGGATACGCACTTTACTCGAAGCAACCTTTTCTGCTTGCTGTTCATAAGAACCAGTACGACTCTCTTTTCCTAAATCAAGATATTCTGTAATATAATATCCCTCTCCTTCTTTATACTCGAGTTTCATTTCTCCTACAAGACGATTCATCGCCTGCACTCTTGTATTATCAAGAGCCGCTGTCACTCTCCCCGTCGCTTTTTGTGCCTCAAATCCTAATAAGCTATTGATGGAAGGAGCTACAAAACCGATGAGAACGGTCATAATAGCCACAGTAACAATAAGCTCAACTAATGTAAAACCGTTATTCTTTCTCATCTCTTCCTCCGATCTATCGTTTTTTCCAATTTTCATAAGTAATACAATTTTCTAATTGATAGGTTGTACTCTCTCCTGTTTGATCCGAATTTCCTGTACTATTACCGATGGCATACTGCTCTCCATCATAAAAAAGAAGTGCTAATTTTTTATCTCCTGAAGATGTTTGTAATAACAAAGATGCCTCAACCGGTGTTGATGTCAAGGTAGCACCATTTTCAATCGTTAAAGTTCCCTTTGTCATAATAATCCCCTGAAAGTCTACATTTTTTTCAATTCTTACATCCCCTGTGCATATTAAGAGACGAAGTTCTTTTGCATTTTCTTTTGTAATAACAAACTCAGAATCATTTTTTGTGACAATGGCTTTGATTGGCTGTTGTTTTTCATCGACTGTTCTAAACTCCCTACTCCCTGTTCCATTATTTGTCATCTCATCAAACATGGAATCAATAATTAAATTCTCAAACACTTGACGTTCTGGCTTCTTTTCTTCTTCGCTTAACATATCAAAATTTGGTATCATCTTTCTTGTTAGAGAATACCATGTATTTTGATAATTGATTTGCTCGTATAATAAATCTTGATCGAGCTCATCTTCATTTGGTGTTAAAAGACTACCTTTTCCTTTGCTATAACCAAATACATTTCCATTGGTAACAAAACGCAAAAAAGAATCTTTATTTTTAATCTTCACGCCATCATTACTTAAATAAAAATTTAAATATTGATCTATTTCTTTCTTCCTATCTTCATTTTCATTATAATACCAATTAAAAAATTCAGAGGCATCCTTTCCTGTTTTAAAATTTAAATACACATAGACAAATCCTTCTCCATTTCCTATTGGATACGTCACAATAGAATAAGGATTTGTTTTATCTAGCCCAAAATCACTTAACGTTTTTCCATCCCATTCTGTAATTGGCTGTGTTAGATCCACTGGAAGAACACCATTCTTTAATGTATTTTGATACTCCGAAAAAGTCATTGGATTCTTTCCTGTTCCATCTCCAATGACAGAAGCAGGTATTAAATAAGCAAGTTGTGTTCCTTTAATATTGAGACTTTCTCCTGTAAGCAATCCATCATCGTTAGAACCTGTGGATACTGGCTTACTAATATAACTGTTGCCACCAAGCATTAATCGCTCCACATTCGATAAATCAATTGTTGTATTCCTTCCATTAATAATAATCGAACTATTGGCATCAACTGCATTATTATCATTATATTTTAATCCTACTTGATGAAAATAGGATTCTTTTGCAGACTGCTCAGAACCATATCCATAATACTCTCCATTGATCGTAATATTACTTCCAATGTTTGTTCCTCGTTCTACAGTAAGATCATCTGCAATATAGGTGGCTCCATTTAACTCCACGGTTGCTGAGGAAACATCAATTCCTTCTGCCCAAAGTGACATCTGATAAGAAGTTTTAAAAGAGGCGTTGCTTCCGATACTCACTTTTCCACTGGTTACCACTCTTTCTCCATTCGTAAAAGCAACGTTTGTATGAGGTTGTACAACAAACTGAGAGCCAGCATATACATTCCCTTTAATTGAAATTTCTTTATCACTTCCTGCTAATCCGCCAACACAAAAGACTCCTTGATTGGCAACAACGATCATGTTCATAACATCTGGAAGAGTGGATGGCGTTGGAAACGTTACCTCAGGCACAGATAATGCAATATCTGTTTCAATAATAGAGGTATGTCCAGTAGAATCGATATGAAGCACTTTTAAATTCTTCAATATAATTTTTTCATCTTTAATTACCGTCATCACTGGCTCTTGATTGTCGGTATTTACAATTTTTAATTCTCCTTCTGAATTTGAGTCATCGTTGATTTCTTGTAATAAATCCACATATCCTCTTATTTTATTCATATTATAAGTATTAACTTGTAAGCCTTTTAAATCTTCTTCTAATGTTTCAATAAAGTATTGTTTAAACTTTTTTTGTCTTTGTCCATCTAAACTCTCTCCTGCCATATTGTCTGTTACATTATAATTTTCCAATACTTTGATATAGGCATTTGACATGGCTTCTCCTACATCTGATTGCAATCCCGCTTTAATCTCATTCAATGCTTTTTCGGCTATATAAAAACTACTTTGTCCTTTTATATTCGTCGCTTTCATTCGAAAATTGATGGCTGAAATCGATAAGACCATCATAGCCATAATCCCAATAAAAGAAATAGCAACAAGAACGGTAATCATAGAAAAGCCATCTTCTAATCGATTTAATCGCCGTATTATTCGTCTCATATGTCCTCCTATTTTAATTATCTTTCGAACTTTCCCATGTAACAATCGGTTTTACTCCTTCGTAATTTTTTTCTGAAGCTCCTGCTTTATATACTTCCACTTTAATTTCATAAATACGATCTTTTAATTCCTTATCATCAAGTCTATTTAATCTTAATATTTTCTCTGCACCACTTCCTAATAAAGAACGATTGGTGTTTGCGTCGGAAAATCGCAAAGTCATCTGGCGTAACTGTGCTCTATTATCTACATTACTCGTACTAATATCTTGATTCAAATTTGTTAAAAAAACCGTATTTGCCTTAAATAATCCACTATTTACAAACCAGTTATTGTGGTTATTTAAAGAAGGTGTTTCCAAAATCGTCATACTCATTTTATATCGTTCTTCTTCCTGTCTTGATGGCACCGTTACTTCCCTATCTCCAACTTGTCTCACTATTTGCTGTTTTACCACATAGAGATTGATCGGTAAATTTTGTTTATTTTCAAATACAATGCTATCTAATATCCCTTCATCAAGAACATCATAATTTGGATAGTAAAAAATATAAATATTTTTTAAGCTCTTTCCTACCTCTGTAGAAAAGAAAGTAATAGGAAGACTTTCTAACTTGGAAAAATCCATATCTGTCTGCCCATTTGGATCACTTTTATACAAATCCATAGAACCATATTTTGTACCATCACTATACTCACTAGCATCTAAATAGTAATGGGCAATTGCCTTTACAACACCTTTATCTTCACTTACCGATACTACTAACTTTCTCTTTGTATGGCTCCATACTTCATCATAAAAAAGTCCTGCTGGCTTTTCTCCATACAAATCTTCAAATGGAACCGTTGGGGTTGGTGTCTGTGATTCATAAACATGCTTATCATACTCCCAACGTTTTACAGCATATTCTTGCTGTCGATCGAGCATTTGTGACTGAACAGCTTCTCGATCCCAGTTTTGCTCCATAATTAAAAAAGCGTTCTCTTTGGTATCCAATTTCTCAATATTTGGTGCTAAAAAATCATTTTTCTTATCGTCTGCTAACGAATTATTTTCTTCTTTCTTATATCCAGAAGATTGTCCACCATCAAATTGAACTAATATATCATATTTTTCATTGTTTTCAGTTACATTTTTCAACTCAAAATAATACTTAGAGGGTTCTTCCCCTGTGGTTCTTGGAAGAAACTCCCAAGTTTTCCCCTCATCTTTTGACAAAATAGAGCTTGTCACTTTCTCTTCATTGATTACCCCTTGTTTATACTTTCTAGCTGCCTCAAATTCTTTGGAATTATTTTTTATTAACTCTCGAATCGTAATACCACCTTGTGCATTGATTTCCGATTCTCTTCCTTCTAAAAAATTTAAACGACTCTTACCATCTTTTTGTAAATCAATTGGATAATTAAAAGCCAATGAAACCTTCTCTAAACTTTTGGACTTCACTTCTTCCATCACATTTTCTGCTAGTTCTGATGCAATTAGATAGCCCTGTGACTTTTTATTAATCTTTCCAGCACTTACAAATCCTTGTAACAATACGATAGCAGCGATTCCAAATATACTCATAGCAATGATCACTTCAAGAAGGCTGATTCCTCTCTCATCTTCTTTCGCTCTCTTCGCCTTACACAACCATGGATTCCACGATTTTTTTCTTGTCACGGTTTCTCTCCTTTCTCCGTTTTTCCTTCTCTGTCGTGTAAACAAATTTAGAGGGTAGTTTTTTCTTCTACCCTCTAAACCTATTTTCCTCTTTTATTTTTCTCTATTATTACTTTTGCACTGTTTATTTGTAGAAGATTATTTTCCATTCTTTTTTGATTTTTTATTGCTTTCTATCGTTCCAAATATATTCTTTGTTCCTTGTTTTATCTGCCCTGCATTTGGTTCCTCATAAGTTCCATCAACACCTTCTAATGTAAATAAATCCAGTGTTGCATCACCAGTTAACTGACCAGTAGAGCTATCATAATTCAAATTTAAACTATTCACTATCGTTCTTTTTGAAAGACGGTTCATATATTGAATCATATCTTTTAGCCCTTGATAAGTAATAGAAAACTGAATTCTATCTTGTGTGCGATAAAGTGCTAGCGCATCTTTCGTATATTCTTGTACCGCCGTTGAATTTGAATCCTCTTCTACATTTCCTTCAATCTCATTAATTCTATCTTGTGTGGCTTGGCCATTTTGTTCTGCCAACGTTTTATTCTCTTCTTCCTCTTCCACTGGAAGTGTTCCATCACTAGCATAGAGGAACTCTCTCGTTCCTAATTGCACATCCGTAATGGAAATATCCATCTTTTTTTCCATATCTCTTGCCAATAAAATTCCATCTTCTTCGCGGATTTCAATTGGAAACTGTGCTTGATATTGTTCCGATTCTCTCTTCATTCGATCCGTTTCTGATACAAAATAATCTCTTTTTTCTTCTAGCCCTTTTAATCGATCCAGTTCCCTTTGTTTTTCTATATTTTCTTGCTTGATTGTATTTGTTTTCTCATGAAATGGCTGATAAATATAAAAGAAACTTACTACTAACAAAGCGATTCCAAGAAAACTTATCAACAGTTTTTTATCTTTTTTTGTGATAGATACCATGCATCCTTTTCCTCCTTATCCTCTGTTTTTTATTGTGCTTCTTCCAACTCTTGTGTAATGTTAGATGGATTCACATAATTTGCGGTCACAGTAAATGATACTTCCCCATTCTCATCTTCTGTAATGCCAGATGTGGAAATTAGATTGATACTTTCAAATGTTCGCAATTCTATCAATACTTTCGCTGCTTCCTCTTTTGTGGAAACTTTCGCTGTAAAATTCACTTCTGTTCCTGTAGAAGAAAAACTATCCATGCGGATGGAAGAAGGCATTTTTGCCTCTAATTCTTCTATCAAGGAAAGGAGCTCTTCATTTGGCGTCACCGTATATTGATAAAGGTCTTCTAACTGGGTATGTAAAGATTTTTCTGCAATATATTGTTGATAAATATCTTCCGCGTCTTGTCTTGAAGAAATTTCTTGATTTAAACGGGCTTGTTCCTTCTTTTGAAGATTGTAGGTGATAATACTCGTTCCAGCAAGGGCTAAAGAAGCTACAATTCCCGCTCCAAAAATTAGCCATGCCCCATTTAAATTTTCTTTTTCTTTCCTCTTTTGTCTTTCGTCATTTCGTATAATATTAACAGGAGAATTGACACCTCCAATTCCCGCTAAAAATACACCTACATAATCTTTTTGTTCGGATAAAGAAGTATCATACTTCACATCAGCGACTTCTTTTACTGGTAAGACAGTTTGCCCTAGTTCCTCTGTGAACAGTTCTCCTAACCCTTTCACTTCACATCCAAGACCTGCATAACTAATGGAATCAAATTCTACTCCTACATTTCTTGAAATGTAATAATCCATAATTCTTGATATATTTCCAATTAAATATCGAAGACTTTCGGTTACTTCTCTTTTTCCTTCCCAAAGTTCTTCTAAATCCGTCTCTTTATATACCTCTAATTTTTCTGGATCTAAACTCGGATAAATACAATTTTTCTTAAAAAGAAGCTCCCAACATTTACTATAATTCCCCTGCGCTTTAAAGATAGGATAAGAAGCTAACACTTCTAATGCGCTTTCCATTCCATAACTTAACGTTCTTTGAAGGGATAATTTCCCGTCCCTCATAATGGTAATAACCGTTTCTTTTTCTTCGATTTTCATCATCATATGAACGCCTGTTTCATAATTTTTCCGAATAGTCTGATAAACGCTGTTATTGGAATAATTAAGTCCTACCAATTCAATGCCTGCTTCCTCTGATACTTGTTGATAGCAAGTCAGCAAGGCACGAGGTACTGCATATACCATTAATTGATAGTGTCTTTTCTTTTTCTCTTTTTTGTCCGCTTTTTTATCACTTTTCTCTTCTATAATATCAAGCACATCATACGCCAATACATATTGACTAATATCCACAGGAAAATATTCACTGGCATTCACTTCTACCATACCAAAAATTTTCTTTTTAGGAACGTATGGTAACTGAACTTCTTTTCCTCCAATTCGAGTGGAGTAAACAGAAAAATAGGTTTTCTTTATTTTTGATAAATTTCTTTTTTGAAGTTCTTCTTTTAAAATTTTACCTAATGCTTTCGTATCCTCAATATATCCATCTTCCACTAATCCTGCCGGCAATTCAAAGCGAAAACAGGACAAAACTCTCTTTCTATTTTTTGTTCCTTCCACATACATCACGCGGACTTGAGATCGTTTCATCTCAATGCTTAACATCTTACCCATTATCGTTTCTTCCTTTCCCGAATATTACGCTATTCTCTTACTACTACTTTATCGTTTCGTCTTGTTCGTTTATCACTTATTTTCTTGTTGCAAAAAATAGCTTTCGAAAAAACTATCTTTTGTAACAAGAAACCTTACTTTTAACAGGGAAAGGAAATGAAGACTCTAGGACTCCATTTCCTTCTCCTTTTCTTTTGTATCTTTTATCTCTTTATCTTTTGTAAATAAAATATGGGGGATATTCTATTTTAATTATTTTGTTTCACCATAATTTTTTAAATCGGATGGTGTATAATTAACTGTAACTGTAGAATCTTTACTGATTGTAATTGTTGCTTTAATTTCATTACCATCCCAACGAGAAGATTTTAATTTTGTATTCGTAAATTCATTACCTGCATACTCTGTTAATGCCTTATACATAGCATCAGTATTGACTAATGCACCTGAAGTTTTTGTTACTGTTGTTCCAGTTTTAGTAACTGTAATTGTATAAGTATCTGCTGGAATATCATATTCAGTATCTGCTGCTGCTACCTGTGCTGCTTTTACTAAGCTCTCTAAGTTACTTACATCGGAAGATCTTCTTGATTTCTCTACATATTTTGTATACTGTGGTGCTAAAATTCCGACTAAAATAGCAAGAATCGCTACTACGATAATTAATTCAACTAATGTGAACCCTTTATTGTCCTTCTTTTTCTTTCTTAACCAATTCAACATATTATTTACTCTCCTTTTCTTAATCCTTTGTTTTATCTTGGTTTATTTTTTAATCTATGATGAAAATGGCTTCCCCCGAAGATGCCATCACACATCCGTATTTTTATAAATTATCAAGCCCTTGATACATCGTACCAATTGGCGCAACAACTGCCATTACTAATGCACCAATAATCACCGCCATAATAACGATAATCAATGGTTCCATAGCTGCCATTACGGTCTGAGTTGTCATTTCCACCTCTTCATCGTAATAATCAGCTAACTTTTCTAACATGTCTTCCATATTTCCCGTTTCTTCCCCAATGTGAATCATATGGTATACCATCGGTGGGAAAAGACCACTTTCCTTTAACGGTTCAGAAAGGGGAACTCCCTTCATCACTTCTTCTCTCGTTTCCGCTAATGCCCTTTTATAATGAACATTATTGACAATTCGTCCCATAATTTCCAAACAGCTAATAATTGGAATCCCTGTTCCCATTAACGTTCCTGTTGTTCTTGCAAACTGGGCACAAATAGATTTTACAGTTAACTTTCCAAACAAAGGAAGTTTTATTTTCATGCGATCAATTTTCTCTCGTCCACCTTCTGTTTGGTAAAAGGCTTTATAGCCTCCAACCGTTAATACAACAACAATCGGAATAAGATACCAATGGCTTCCTAACCAACTACTAGCATTCATAACTGCCATTGTAAATGCTGGCATCTCCACATCAATATCTGCGAACATACTAATAAACTGTGGAATGACAAATAAAAGCATAACAATGACAACGGCGATAGAAGCTAGCACTAAAATAATAGGATATATGGTTGCTTTTTTAATAGTCGCTTTTAATTTTGCTTCTTTTTCAAATTGAACTGCCATACGAGCAAACGATAAATCAAGACTTCCTGATACTTCACCAGCAGTCACCATGTCGATAAGGATACTTGGAAACACTTTGCTTTGTAATCGCATTGCATCCGACAGGGTATTTCCTCGTTCCACTTCATTTAAAACCTCAATTAACGCATCCCGTAACGTTTTATTTTCCGTCTGTTCGGATAGCATTTGAAGTGCCTGTTTTAGAGGAACTCCTGCTTGAATAATACTTACAAACTGACGGCATAAAACGCTTAAATCTCTTGGTTTAATGGACTTCCCAAAGGAAAATTGCAACTCTTTTTGGAACGCACCTTGAGCATAAACTTTTACTGGTGTCATTCCATCATTTTTCAGCAAATTGATCGCATGTTTCCGATCCAAAGCCTCAATCTTCCCCTTTTTCTGCCGACCACTTTTATCAATTGCTACATAAGAATAATCTGGCACGCTTTTCACCTTCTTTATTAAATTTTCTTTTTAACACCCTTCTTTTTACCCTTAAAATAAATAATTACTCATCTTCCCTCGACAAAGAATTTTTTTTTACTTATGGCAAACTTCGTTTGCCGTATCACTTTGTTCGAGAATTTTGTGTTAGACTGCAAAATGCTTTTACACGTTTGATTAATAGAATATTTTTTCTCTAGATATTTAAAATTCAAATCCCGCTTTTCGATTCATTGCCACAGAGTCTTGGGCATAAGCGAGCAAATCTTCTTCTGTAATTATTTTTCTCATAAATAGATCATACAAGGCATCATCCATTGTTTGCATACCAAGCCTTTTATTTGTTTGCATAATAGAAGGAATTTGGAACGTCTTTCCTTCACGAATCAAATTTCGAACTGCTGGTGTTGCTAATAACACTTCTAACGCGGCAACTCTTCCTGTCCCATCTTGCTTTGGTAAAAGCTGTTGAGATACAATACATTCTAATACTGACGCTAATTGTACCCGAATTTGTTGCTGTTGACTTGACGGAAACACATCGATAATACGATCGATCGTCTTTTCTGCTCCACTGGTATGTAAGGTGGAAAAAACAAGATGTCCTGTTTCTGCGGCTGTAATCGCGATGGAGATCGTCTCTAAATCCCGCATCTCTCCAACTAAAATTACATCTGGATCCTGCCTTAATGCCCCTTTTAATGCCTTGGCATAGTCTAAAGAATCACTCCCCATCTCTCTTTGGTTTACAATTGATTTTCCATGTTGATGGATGTATTCAATGGGATCTTCTAACGTAATAATATGTACTTGTTTTGTATGGTTGATCAAATGAATCAATGATGCAAGTGTTGTAGATTTTCCACTTCCTGTTGGTCCTGTTACTAGTACAAGCCCTCTCTTTTTATGAATCATATCCACAATGGATTGTGGTAAATTCAAATCTTTTGGGGAAGGAATCTTAACTGGTAAAATTCGCATAACGGATGCTAACTTCCCTTTTTGCTTAAAGACATTCACACGAAATTGTCCATTTTCTTCTATTATATAGGAAAAATCTACTTGTCCATATTTATTTAAGTCTTCTCTTTGTTGTTCCTTCATAATCGGATAGAAAAACTTTTCCATTTCTTCTTCCGTCAACGGCTCTTCCTCTAAAGGAATCAGAGTACCATCGATACGAAAAGTAGGCGCACACCCTACTGTTAAATGAATATCGGACGCTTTTTTTTGAACGGCATCCATTAAAATATCTTGAAGTAGACGAATCATAATTCGCTCCTTTCTCTTTTTTTACCGTCTCTTTTTCTTTGCTTACTTTTCTTTTTCCTTTGTATTTTTTTATTAATCGTGTTCATAAGAAGCTCTTAATACTTCTTCTATAGAAGTAGTACCTTTTAAAACACTTAAAATTCCATTTTCTCGAAGAGTTCTCATACCAGACTGTCTTGCACAACGAATTAATTCTTCTGTTGATGCATTTTTTGTAATAAGAGAACGAATTTTCTCATTTACTTCCATAATTTCAAAAATAGCAATTCGCCCAAAATATCCAACATAGTTACATAAGTTACAACCCGATGGCTCATAAATTTCGACTTCTCGTTCCGCTGGAATACGAAGGATTCTCTTTTCCTCTATCGTCGCCCGCTTTTTTCGTTTACAATGTGGACATAATCTTCGCACCAATCTCTGGGCAATAACTCCAATAACCGCATCGGCAATTAAGTAGCGTTCGACTCCCATATCTGCCATACGATTTAATGTTCCTGCTGCATTATTCGTATGTAACGTACTGACAACAAGATGTCCTGTAATGGATGCTTGTACGGCAATATTAGCAGTTTCTGTATCACGGATCTCACCGATCATAATAATATCTGGATCTTGTCTTAAAATCGCGCGAAGGGCAGAGGCAAACGTGATACCAGCTCGATTATTTACTTGGATCTGATTGACACCTTCTAAATCAGCTTCTACAGGATCTTCTACTGTAACAATATTTACCGTTTCTGTATTCAACTCGGAAAGAGCAGTATAAAGCGTCGTTGACTTTCCACTTCCTGTTGGTCCTGTTACAAAGATAATTCCATAAGGACTAGAAAGCATCCGATCAAAGCGCTCTCTTTCTTCCCCTTCTAAACCAAGTTCTTCTTTATTTCGATTCATATTCATCTTAGAAGAAATACGAAGAACCAATTTTTCTCCATGGACAGTTGGAATGGAAGAAATACGAATATCATACTCTCGTCGATCAACGATAATATTCATACGACCATCTTGAGGCTTTCTCTTCTCTGAAATATCCATTCCACCCATAATTTTAATACGAGTCGAAATGGCTGGTAATAAGGAATTTTCATATACCATTTTCTCAGAAAGCACACCATCGATTCGATAACGAATTCTTACACTTTCTTCCAACGCTTCAATATGAATATCGCTGGCTCTTTGTCGAATGGCTTGCTCAATTAAGGAACGCACTAACTTAACAATTGGCGCATCTTCTACATTGACAACTTCTTCCTCTTCTTCTGCCGTTCGTCTTAAAGCCTCTCTTTCTTGAGTAAAACGCATCGCCTGACTCATTGTCTCACTGGCACCATACCAACGATCGATTACTGACATAATCTCTCTTCCAGACGCTACAAAGGGTTCGATCTGCATGTCGGTTACAATGGAAATATCATCCATAGCAACCATATCCATCGGATCGGCCATAGCAAGATGTAAAATATTAGCATTATGAGGATCTACTTCAAATGGCACCACTGTATATTTCTTTAATAACTCTACTCCAACGAGCTCTCTTATTTCTCTTGGGATCGTAATGCCATTCAGTTCTACTACTTGTAAACCCAGCTGCATATGAAGCGCTTGTACAATCGCTTCTTCTGTAATAAATCCTTCATCAACAAGGACTTCCCCAATTTTTTTTCCGCTTCCTTTTTGTTTTTGTAATGCCTTTCCTAGGTCCTCTTCTGTTAATACATTCTGTTTCACTAACAGGTCACCTAATCGCATTCTTTCTCGTCTAAGTGCCATTTTATCCTCCGTTTTTTTAACTTAACACCCTTATTATCCATATACTTTAATGGCTTATTTTCTCAATAAGTATGTACTTTTTCCTGAACATATTCCCTTTTTCTAAGCATAGTATACTATTTTTCTCAAGATTGTACAACAAAAAATTATACAGGAAGTAAGCCTCTCTTATCATTTCGGAACTTTTCATAAAAATCTAATTTCCCAAAATTTCCATCTTATTTTTTTCTCGTAAAAAGAAATAGATTTCCTTTTATTGGAAAATATTTTTTCGTGATTTTGCACAATATTTATATTTTTTATATATACAATAATAATTCCTACTATTAGTTTACTTGTATTTCCACTTCTTTCTTATATTTTATTTCCAATGTTAATAAGAATGTTAAGAAAAAAAAGTAGAGCCATATTCATACGACTCTACTTTTCTACTTTA
>UQVN01000043.1 GCA_900544525.1 uncultured Eubacteriales bacterium | reverse complement strand
ATTAAAAAATAAATAGAAACGATAATCCCAAGTCCAAATTTTATCATATAGGCAGAGAAATTCACTGTACGCATCATCATATTGGAAAAAAATTGCCGTATATTTCCTTCCACCAATCCTCGCAATTGCTCTAACTGCCCTACTAAAAATCCATCGCCTAAATTTAATTTAGAAAGTCCTTCATCCATTTCCTTTAAGGATTCCGAAAAACTTTTAAAGTAACTGAAAAAAACACGGCTAATACTCATCATACCATCGCTTTTTAATTGTTTACTCATACTATATACAAAAAATGCGAGCAAGAAAATAAGCAAACCTCCAAAAATTAGCCATGTAGAAATCACTGCAATTATTCGGCATTTTTTACACAATCCCATCTGTTTCTTAAAGAGCAAACAATACTTCCTTTCTAACCATGTGACAATGGGATCAAGAAGCCATGCAACAACGGCACCGATCCAAATCGGTGCCGTAATCCAAAAAAATTGTGTATACCTGTTCTAACAAACTGGAAGATCACATCTAAATTCATGACGAAATAGATGAGTAATAGCACAACAAAAGCTGTGCTAATCGCATAGATACTAAAAAGCATTTCTTTACTTTTTATATACTCGCGAAACCGTTTTCCCATACGAACATCTCCTATTCACAATATTTATAAAAATCCTTCAATGTTAATAATAAATATTCGTATACTCTTTTTGTAGAAGAAATATTTAAACGTTCTTCTGGTGTGTGAATTCCTTGCATATCTGGTCCAATAGAAACGATATCAAGATATGGCATTTTTTCTGAAAGCAATCCACATTCAAGACCTGCATGAATCGCACACACTTCAGGTTTTTCCCCTGTTAACTCTTCATACTTATCAATAAAAAGTTGACGAAGCTTTGAATCTTTCTTATATTCCCATGCTGGATAATCCCCTCTTGTTGTAATAGAACCACCAAAAAGTTTTGCCATATCCGCTACTTTTTCCGTAATGACTGCCTTTAATGTAGCCTTAGAACTGCGAATGGCATGCGTGTAAGTCACTTCGTTTTCGAGTGTTCTCATAACTCCTAAATTTAAGGAACTTTCTACAAGATTTTCAATTTCAAAACTCATTGTTTGAATTCCATTGATTACATGGAATAAATAACGAACGGAACGTTTTGTGCTTTCTGCATCCATGGCTTCTTTTTCATCAATTCCTTTTTTGGATACGATAACAGAAAGCTCTGGTTCTGTTACGGCAAACTCTGCCTGTAACTCTTTTGTCACAGTTTCTACCGTTGCTTTTAACTCGTCTGCTTTGCTAGCATCCACAACGATTTCTGCCTGTGCCTCTCTAGGAATTGCATTATCTTTTAATCCACCTTCCATGGATACAATACGAATATCCATTGGTAAAAGAGAATAGAGAATTCTTCCAAGGGCAATATTAGAGTTTGCTCTTCCTGTATGGATCTGATCCCCAGAATGACCGCCTTTTAATCCACGGATCGCGATTTCCATCACTTCCCCTTTTACAGACGCTCTTTGAATTGGTAAATGTGTTTTTGACTTATTTCCACCAGCACAGCTTGTTAAAATCTCGCCTTCTCTTTCAGAATCCACATTAATCATATATTCCGCTTTTAAATCAGACACATCAAGTCCCACTGCTCCATCCATTCCTGTTTCTTCATCGGTTGTTAAAACAACTTCAAGTCTTGGATGTTCTAATGTGTTATCTTCTAAAATTGCAAGTGCATAGGCAACAGCAATTCCATCATCACCACCTAATGTTGTTCCATTCGCATGAATCCAATCTCCATCGATTCCAATATTTAATGGATCTGTCTCCATATTGATTGGATTATCTTGATTTTTTTCACAAACCATATCAATATGTCCTTGAATCATAACTGTTTTATCGCTTGGATATCCAGCAGATGCTTCTTTTACAATAATGACATTTAAAAATTCATCTTGTCTCACTTGTAATCCAAGATTTTTTGCAAAATTGACACAGTAATCACTGATTTGCTTTACATTGCCAGAACCATGAGGAATCTGTGTTAAATCTTCAAAAATTTCAAATACTCTTGCTGGTGCAAGACCTTCTAATACTCGTTTCATTTTCTTACCTCTTTTTCTAAGTGATTTATCATCAAGAATCTAACGCTAAAAAGCATCCTGTATGAGCTTTTCACGTAAAAAATATTCTTGTTCTTACATACGATAACAAACGAAATACATGTTGTAATCATTTTTATTTCTTTCTTATTTTAGCACAAAATTCCAGAGCTGAAAACCTTAGAAAAAAAGTGACCTCCACTTTTCCTTATGATTATTGTGTGTGAAATTACGAAATTTATACAAATTTTATCCATTTTTCTTCGTTTATCTCTTCTCCCTTTAAAGGAATAGCCCTTATTTCTAATCTCCTCTTTGCGAGCTGCGCATCGTTGGCACGTAGGCTTTTTTATGTGATAGGATGCCTCGCCTTGGGAGGAATTTCCTATCACATAAAAAAGGAGCGGATTGTAAAAACAACCCACTCCAATCATTAACTTAGAACGATATTCTCTTTAATTTTTAAAACTATGGATCGGTGCCGGGATTCTTCCTCCACGTTTAATAAAGGCATCACAACTAAATCTATTGACTGGCATAATCGGAGCATAACCTAAAAGACCACCAAATTCCGCGATTTCTCCAACTCCTTTTCCAATAACTGGAATAATACGAACCGCTGTTGTCTTTTGATTGATCATACCAAGAGCCATTTCATCGGCAATAAGTCCAGAGATCGTTGTTGCTTTTGTATCTCCTGGAACCGCAATCATATCAAGCCCTACGGAACAAACACAAGTCATCGCTTCTAATTTTTCCATTGTTAATGCTCCCGCAGCTACCGCATCGATCATGCGTTGATCTTCACTAACAGGGATAAAAGCACCGCTTAAACCACCGACATAAGAAGATGCCATAACCCCTCCTTTTTTTACTTGATCGTTTAACATAGCAAGCGCCGCTGTCGTCCCTGGCGCTCCTGCATATTCTAACCCGATCTCTTCTAATATTTCTCCAACGCTATCGCCAATGGCTGGTGTTGGAGCAAGAGATAAGTCAATAATTCCAAATGGAACGTTTAATCTTTTTGACGCTTCTTTTGCCACTAGTTGTCCCACTCGTGTAATCTTAAAGGCTGTCTTTTTAATCACTTCGCAAAGCTCTTCAAAATCTTTTCCACGAACTTTTTCAATGGCACGTTTTACAACTCCTGGGCCACTTACCCCTACGTTAATGACAACATCGGGTTCTGTTACTCCATGAAAGGCTCCTGCCATAAATGGATTATCATCAGGTGCATTACAAAAAACAACAAATTTAGCATTCCCAAAGGAATCTTTTTCTTTTGTGGCTTCTGCTGTTTCTATAATTTTTTCTCCGATTAATTTTACCGCATCCATATTAATTCCTGTTTTTGTAGAACCAACGTTAACAGAGGAACAAACAATCTCTGTTTTTGAAAGAGCCTTTGGTAAAGAACGAATTAAAAGCTCATCTGCTTTTGTCATTCCTTTTGATACTAAAGCAGAATATCCACCAATAAAGTTGACTCCTACTTCTTTTGCTGCTTTATCAAGTACTTGTGCTAAATAAACAAAATCGTCTTCACTGTTACAAACGGAACCACCAACAAGAGCAATTGGCGTAACAGAAATACGCTTATTTACAATTGGAACTCCAAATTCGTGTTCAATTTCTTCTCCTGTTTTCACAAGATCTTTGGCTTTCGTTGTAATCTTTTTATAAATGTTATCCCCTACTTCTTCTAAGGAAGAACCAGTACAATCTAAGAGACTAATCCCCATTGTAATCGTTCGAACATCTAAGTTCATTTCATGAATCATCTTGTTGGTTTCAAAAACCTCATTCATATTAATCATAATTGCTTGCCTCCATCTTAAATTCTATGCATTTTTTCAAAGATTTCGGCGTTTTGGGCTTGAACACTCACACCAATTTCTTCTCCAATTTCTTTTAATTCTTTTAACATCGTAGGAAAATCTTTTACCCCATAATCAGATTCTGTAATCATCATCATATTAAAATATCCGGATACAATGGTTTGAGAAATATCAAGAATATTAATTCCATTTTCCGCCATATAAGTACATATTTTTGCAATAATACCTACATTATCTTTTCCCACTACTGTGATGACTGTTTTGTTCATGTCCAAATCCTCCTTAAAACTATTCATTAATGTATATAAGCTCAGACAGGCAATCCCGTCTTGCTACCTGAATTGGAACTTCTTTTACTCTTTTTCCAACAGAGCTATTTTCTAATTCCAATTTTACGGTCTCATAAGCTAATTCCTCAAAATTATTTTCTTTACTTAAATGTCCGAGGAAAATATGTTCTAATTTATCATTCCAAAGCTGTTCGATAAACTGTCCTGCTCGTTCATTGGATAAATGTCCATGTCGCCCTAAAATTCTTTGTTTTAAATAATAAGGGTATGGCCCTACTTCTAACATTTTTACATCATGATTTGCTTCAATATATAAAATATCAGAATCTCTTAATTTTTCCACAATGTGCTCGTTATAGTCCCCAAGATCGGTTGCAACGGCTAACTTTTTTTTCCCTTTTTTAACAGTATAACAAACAGGTTCTGCTGCATCATGCCAAATAGGCGTAGCATTTAATACTAAATCTCCAATGAAAAAATCCTGTTCTGGTGCAATTTCTTGAATCAGATCTTCTTCAATCTTCCCAACACTTTTTGCATTTAAAATGGCATTTTTCGTTCCTCTTGTTGCATAAATTGGAACTTGATACCTTCTTGCCATCACTCCAATTCCGCTAATATGATCGATATGTTCATGGGTGACTAAAATCCCATTTAAATCCTTTCCTGTCAATTCTAGTTCCTTTAACCCGTTTTCAATTTTCTTCGCACTAATTCCTGCATCAATTAAAATATGGGTGTTATCTGATCCCGCAAAAACGCAGTTTCCACTGCTTCCACTGGCAAAACTTGTTACTCTCATATTCTTTCTCTTCTTTCTTACAGTCTATTTTTGATTATAGCATATGGAAAAAGAGAATGGCAATACTAATTACCATTCTCTTACTAACTTCGCCATTTTAACAAATTTTTCTTACGGCTTTTCTCACAATTTAGTCAAGTTATCAAGAAAGTTTTTTGAAATTTTTCATATAACTTCCTTCATAATGGCATCAAGCTGTGCAACGGCATCCTCTTTTGTTTTATCATTATAAATCACCCGCCCACAATGCTCTAAAAATCTCTCCCTTTGTAATTGATTTGACATAATGGAAAGGCATTTTTCTTTCGTATACCCTCTTTTTTCCATTAGCCGCTTTATTCTTACCTCATCACTGGCATCAATGAACCAAAGTTCATCACAAATTTCATCATAATGTTCTTCGATTAAAAGAGCTGCTTCTACCATAATAATGGAAACTTCTTTTGCTCTTTTCATCTCTTCAATTCTTCGAATCACTTCTTTTTTTACATTAGGATGCGTAATGGAATTTAACTTTAACAAAGCCTCCTTGTCTTGAAATACAATTGAGCCAAGCGCTTGACGATTAATTTTTCCATCGGGTTCTAAAATCTTTGTTCCAAAACACGCGACAATTTCTTGATAACTCACTCCACCAGGTTCCATTAAATCATGAGCTACAAGATCGGTTAAAATAATTCCCGCTTGATAACGCTCTTGTAGCTGTTCCATAATAAAGCTTTTTCCACAGCCCACACCGCCTGTTATCCCTATTACTTTCATCTTATCTCCCTTTCCATTGCTTACAAGCACTTCTCTCTTCTTTTATTTCTATTTATTTTGCTTCAAACCAATTGTTTCCTTCGCTAATTCCAATCTCAAGAGGTACTTTAAGCTCTGCAGCTCCCATCATTTCTTCTTCTAAAATCTTTTTCACCTGTTCTACTTCCTCCATGCTTGCCTCAATTAAAAGCTCATCATGAATTTGAAGAATTAATCGTGATTTTAATTTTTCTCGTTTCATTCGCATATTGACACGAATGGTAGCAATCTTCATAATATCTGCTGCTGTTCCTTGAATTGGTGAATTCATTGCCACACGCTCTCCAAAGTTTCTTTGCATAAAATTACTAGAAGAAAGTTCTGGAATTGGACGAATTCGATGGAAAATGGTACGAACAAGACCTTTTTCTTTTGCTTCTTCTACAATGTTATCTAAAAACTCTTTTACTTGTGGATATGTTTTAAAATAGCGATCAATATATTCTGTCGCCTGCTTTCTTGTAATGTTCAAATCTTGACTGAGTCCAAAAGCACTAAGCCCATAAACAATTCCAAAATTCACTGCTTTTGCTTCTCTTCTTTGATCTGCTGTTACCTCTTCTAATGGAACATGAAAGACTTCTGATGCTGTCGTCGCATGGATATCTTGATGATTTTTATAAGCATTAATAAGAGTTTCATCGCCTGAAATATGAGCTAAAACACGAAGTTCGATCTGGGAATAATCGGCATCTACAAAAACAAATCCTTCTTTTGGAATAAACACCTTACGAATCGCACGACCTAAAGGCATACGAATCGGAATATTTTGTAAGTTTGGTTCTGTACTGCTAATACGTCCGGTAGCAGTTACTGTTTGATTAAAGATTCCATGAATTCTTCCATCTTCTTGAATAAAATTCGCAAGCCCATCTGCATAGGTGGACTTTAACTTGGCAAGATGACGATATTCTAAAATTTCGTCAATAATTGGATGTTCCATTTTTATTTTTTCCAATACATCGACACTTGTAGAATACCCTGTTTTGGTCTTCTTTGCTCCTGGAAGCTTCATATCTTCAAATAAGACAATCCCAAGCTGTTTTGGAGAATTAATGTTAAACACTTGTCCAGCATGCGCATAAATGGACTGCTCTAATTGTGTAATTTTTCCAACTAAACTGTCTCCATATTCTTTTAACGCTTCTTTATTGACAGCAATTCCTCTTTCTTGCATATCATACAGAGTAAAAATAGTTGGCATTTCTATTTTTTCATAAAGTTCGAGCATTTCTGACTCTTTTAACTTTTCTTTCATCACTTCCACAGCTTCTAACGGAACATAGGCAGAATATGCAATCACTTGTTTTGCCTTTTCTTCTCCATTTTCAAACGCATCTAAAACTTCTTCTTTTCCAAGTAATTCCTCTTTTGATGGCAATGAAATTCCTAAATAATCCCTTGCAATATCTTCATAGTGATACGTATCTTTTAATGGATTTAATAAATAAGCTCCAATTCCCATATCCATAATACCAGATGTTTCTTCTGTAATTTTTAAATCAAAGAGTGCGGATTTTAAATCCATGGTAGCACAGATTCCTTCACCTTCGCATATAGCTTTTAGTTCTTCTAATACATAATCTTTTGTTAAAAACCCAACGGCTTCTATATAGTATACTTCTTCTCTTGAAAATGCCAATGCAATGCCAAAACAATCTCCTTTATGGAAAATAGAAAAACCGATCTTTTTTTGCTCTCTCGCCTTCTTAAAAATCTGTTCTGCCTCTTGTAACTCTTGTATAACACGCAATTGCACTTGAAATTCCTCTTTTTCTTCTTCTCCAAATCGTTTTAATAAAGATTTAAATTCCAACCGCTGAAAATATTGATAAGCTTCTTTCGTATATAAATTTTGAAGAATCGCATCTTCTAACTGATATTCCAATTGACAGTCTAATTTAATCGTTGCCAGTTTTTTGCTTAACAACGCCTGTTCATAAAAAGCCTCTAAATTTTCTTTGGCTTTCTTTGGCTTAATTTCTTCTAAATGGGCATATGCATTTTCAATAGAATGATAAGCTACAATAATCTTTGTGGCTGTCTTTTCTCCAATTCCTGGAACTCCTGGGATATTATCGGATGGATCGCCCATCAAGCCTTTTACATCGATAAACTCTTCTGGCGTCACTTGATACTTTTCTAATACATCTTTTGCATAATAATCTTCTACTGTAGTGCCACCAGCTTTTGTCTTTGGAATTCGAATTAAAATCTCATCGGTTGCAAGCTGTAACAAATCGCGATCGCCTGATAAAATAGAAACGTGAAATCCTTCTTTTACTGCTTCTCTAGAAATTGTTCCTAAAATATCATCTGCCTCATATCCCGCTTGCTCCACAATCGGAACTTCCATCGCCTTTAAAACTTCTTTCATCAAAGGCACTTGTTCTAATAATTCTTGTGGCATTCCTTTTCTCGTTCCTTTATATTCCCCAAACATCTCATGACGAAATGTCGGTTCTTTTCGATCAAAGGCAACGAGCAAGTGAGTTGCTTTTTCCTCTTCTAAAAATCGAAATAAAATATTTAAAAATCCAAGAACCCCATTGGTATGCAGCCCTTCGCTATTTGTTAAATCTGGAAGACCATAGAATGCTCGGTTTAATATGCTGTGGCCATCCACTAATAATAATTTTTTCTTCATGCTATTTTTTCTCCTATTTTCCGTTCGTTCCGCTATAAGGATTACGCAATTTAAAATCATCTGGATAAAACAGATGTGGTTTTACTTTCATATAATAATATTTTCCCGCTTCTGTGCCAGAACTTGGTCGACTTAAACTATGGATCATCGTTCCAAGCTGAAAAAGCACAAATACAAGCACAATGGTAATAAAAGTTGTAACTCCTAACTTTGTCTCCAGTACCACTCGCTTACGTCCTTTGATTCGGCTTTCATCATAAGCTAGCTTTTCTTCTAACTCTTTTGCAAAGTTATTGGATAATTTCTCATTATTATCAAGCTGCTTCATTCCTACCATTAATGTATAATAGACTTCTAATTCCTCCATGCAATCAGGACAATTCCTCATGTGATGGATAAATTCTATCAGTTGTTCCTCATCTAACTGATCCTCTATAAAAGTTGTGATCATAGATTGCGCTTCAAGACAAGTCATCTAAACACCCTCTTTAAACTTTCCTTATTTTGTCGTAGTGGAACTATTATACCATGAACTTTGTCCACGTTCCTATTTGTGCGAAGGCAACCAGTCAAACAGCGAATTTAGAAAAAGGGAAACGTAGTTTCCAGTTTTTCTAAAGGAGATATTTGACGACTGTCCGCGAACGTGAAAAACTCGCGGAGCGTGTTTCTCCTCGTTGGCATTAGCCAAATACTTTGTGTTGACTCATTGCACTAAGCAGACTTTACCTATTTCTGCTCACTAACGCTCATTATATCATACTTCAATATGAGAGGTAAAGTTTTCTATGTTTTGTCACACTTTTTTTAAAGAAGCAAGACATTTCTTTTCTACTTTTCTATCGATTTCAACATTTTTTGATAAAAAGACTATTTTTCTGTTGCCAAAACCATCTTTTATCCTATATAATGTAGTATTGGTGAAACGGATATACAATTTCCGTATTCTAGTATTTCTTTGCAACACAAAACAATTCAATTTATGAACCATCAGGGAGGAAGCAAAATTGCTTACAATCAAAAATTATGTGAAAGCCCAAAGTCTTTCTGAAGCGTATGAACTCAATCAAAAACGTTCAAATCGAATTATTGGAGGTATGCTCTGGATGAAGATGAGCAATACTACCATCCAAACAGCTATCGATCTTTCAGGACTTGGTCTTGACAAAATTGAGGAAACAAAAGACGAGTTTTCTATCGGTTGCATGGTTACCCTACGTCAACTTGAACAGCACAAACAATTAAATCTCTATACAGACGGTGCAATTGCCGAGAGCGTAAAAAGCATTGTTGGTGTACAATTTCGTAATCTTGCAACAGTAGGTGGAAGCATTTTTGGACGATATGGATTTTCCGATGTCTTAACAATGTTTTTAGCACTTGATACTCAAGTGGAACTTTTTAAAGGTGGTATTATATCATTAGCTGATTTTATAAACTTACCTTTGGATAATGATATCCTCGTTCGCTTAATTGTCAAAAAAGTGCCTTTAAAAAGTGCTTATTTATCTGTTCGTAATTCCAAAACAGATTTTCCTGTTCTCGCCTGCTCCGTAGCCTGTCTTAACGGCAATTATCGTGCAGTTATTGGCGCTCGCCCAGGAAAAGCCGTTCTTGTAGAAGTTTCCAAATCTTTTTTCATCGAGAAGTTACAAGGAAATGCTAACGCTTTTGCCGATTATGTAACAAAACAAATTACAACTGGTTCTAATATGCGTGCTAGTGCTGAATATAGAAAACTTCTTGCAAACGTGCTTACAAGACGCGGTTGTGAAAAAGTTTTAGAATTAATGAAAGCAGGAGGTAAGAAAAAATGATTCTTTCAACGATCTTAAACGGAAAACCAATTAAAGAGGAAATTGCTCCTGACTTATTATTAATCGATTTTGTACGTTCTCACGGCTGTTATAGCGTAAAACGTGGTTGTGAAACGTCTAACTGTGGTCTTTGTACTGTATTTATGAATGAAAAACCAGTGCTCTCTTGTTCTATGTTAGCAGCTAGAGCAAATGGTGCCCGCATTGATACATTAGAAGGACTCCAAAAAGAAGCGGAAGAATTCGGTGCATTTATTGCAGATCAAGGTGCAGAACAATGTGGTTTTTGTAACCCTGGAACGATTATGAATGCCATCGCTTTATTCCGTGAAAATCCAGATCCAACCGATGAAGAAATCAAAGAGTATCTGTCTGGAAACTTATGCCGTTGTTCTGGCTATGAAGGACAATTAAGAGGAATTAAAGCATTTCTTGCTTACAAAAAGGAGGGTTCTAAATGAGATATATCAACCAACCAGTCCGCAAAAAAGATGCCATGCAATTAGTGCAAGGAAAACCACTTTTCTTAGATGACTTAGCAAGACCAGATTCTTTAATTGTAAAAGTGCTTAGAAGCCCTCATGCAAATGCCCTTATTAAAGAAATAAAAACAGATAAAGCATTAAAAATCCCAGGAATTGAAGCTATTTTTACTTATCATGACGTTCCTGATCATCGCTTTACGTTAGCAGGACAAACATATCCTGAACCAAGTCCTTATGACCGTCAAATTTTAGATCGCCATGTCCGTTTTGTCGGGGATCCTGTTGCTATTATTGCAGGGGAAACTGAGGAATGTGTAAATAAGGCATTGAAACTCATTAAAGTAAAATATAAAGTTCTTCCTGCCCTTTTAGATTTTCACTCTGCAAAAGACAATGAGATTTTAGTTCATCCAGAAGAAAATTGGCGTTCTCTTTGTCCTGTTGGTGCAGATAATAAGAGAAACTTATGTGCTTCTGAAACCGATAGTCACGGAGATGTGGATCAAATCCTTTCTGAGTGCGATGTAGTCGTCGATCAAGTGTATCATACAAAAGCAAATCAACAAGCGATGATGGAACCTTTTGGGACTGCTTGTTATATGGACGCTTATGGTCGTTTAAATATTTTTAGTTCTACTCAAATCGTATTCCATGTTAGAAGAATTATTGCAAACGCTTTAGGTATTCCAAAATCAAAGATTCGTGTTACAAAACCTCGTATTGGCGGTGGCTTTGGAGCGAAACAGACAGCTGTTAGTGAAGTATATCCTGCTTTTGTCACTTGGAAAACTGGAAAACCATCCAAAATGATTTTCACACGAGAAGAATCTCAAATCGCTTCTTCTCCAAGACATGAGATGGAAATGCACGTCCGCGTTGGTGCCATGAACAATGGTAAAATCCGTGCCATTGATGTGTATACCTTATCGAATACGGGAGCTTATGGAGAACACGGTCCAACGACTGTTGGTTTATCTGGGCATAAATCCATTCCTCTTTATCGTGATTTAGATGCCTATCGTTTCGCTTATGACGTTGTATACACAAACGTAATGTCCGCAGGTGCTTATCGTGGATACGGCGCAACACAAGGTATTTTTGCAGTAGAAACGGCAGTGAATGAATTAGCTACGAAACTTCATATGGATCCTGTAAAACTTCGTGAAATGAACATGGTAAGACAAGGAGATATCATGCCTGCTTATTATGGTGAAACTGCCAATAGCTGTGCTCTTGATCGCTGTCTTGCTCGTGCAAAAGAAATGATTGAGTGGGATAAAAAATATCCTTATCAAGATCTTGGAAATGGAAAGGTTCGAAGTGTTGGTATGGCTCTTGCTATGCAAGGCTCTGGTATTTCAAACGTAGATGTTGGTTCTGCTACTATTAAATTAAATGATGATGGTATTTACACATTGTTATTCGGTGCTGCTGATATGGGTACTGGTTGTGATACCACTCTTTCTCAAATTGCAGCAGAATGTTTAAATTGTGATTTAGAAGATATTACTGTTCTTGCAGCTGATACCGACTCTTCTCCATATGACTCTGGTTCTTATGCTTCAAGTACTGCTTATGTAACAGGAAAAGCAGTAGAATTAGCTTGTACAAAATTAATCAAGCGTTTCAAAAAATTCGCAGCTCCACTTCTTGGTCGCGACTATAAAGATTTAGAGTTCGATGGAAAACGTATTTACTATCCAGAAACAGATGAAAGCATTTCCTTAATGGATATTGCAACAAAATCTATGTGCGGAAATGAACAAGCACTTGAAGTGACTGTAAGCCATAGCTCACCTGTTTCTCCTCCACCATTTATGGTTGGTATGGCTGAAATTGAACTGGATAAAGAAACAGGTGCTTATGAACTTATCGACTATGTAGCTGTTGTTGATAGCGGTACTCCTTTAAATCCAAACCTTGTTCGTGTACAAACAGAAGGTGGATTAGCACAGGGAATCGGTATGGCAATGACAGAAAATATTCAATACTCAGAGAAAGGTATTTTAAGCAATAACTCCTTTATGCAATACAAAATTCCATCTCGTCTTGATGTTGGAACTATTCGTGTTGAATTAGAGAGCAGTTATGAACAAACAGGACCTTTTGGTGCAAAATCAATCGGTGAAATTGTTATTAATACCCCTTCTCCTGCTATCGCTCATGCGGTTGCCAATGCAACTGGTGTTTGGGTTCGTGAACTTCCAATTACAAGCGAAAAAATCGCAATGGGAATGTTAGAAAAAGAAACATCTAAATAAAAGATAAAAAGAAAATGCCCGACAAAATTGTCGAGCATTTTCTTTTTCACACCTTTATTTATTAGAAATTCGTCTGAACTCAATTTGAGTTTTAACGTGAGATAGATAAGAAACGTATTACTCACGATCCTTTAATCTATGCTTTCCACGCAAACAAACAGACTTACAACATAATTATGAAGCTATCAAAACGAGCTTTTTCTTATTTTCCAATGACATTATTGGCAATAACAATTCTTTGTACTTCATTTGTTCCTTCAAAAATCTGGAAGATTTTAGCATCTCGAAGTAATTTTTCCACTGGATATTCACGGCTATAGCCATATCCACCAAACATCTGTATCGCTTCTGATGCAACTTCCATTGCAATATCAGAGGCATAACATTTTGCAATTGCAGATTCTTTGCTATGTGGCAATCCAAGATCCATCTTCGTCAATGCATGAGCTACCATCTGACGAGCTACTTCTGTTTTAATTTCCATATCTGCAACTTTAAATTGTAATGCTTGGTTTTTAATAATTGGTTTTCCGAATTGGATTCTCTCTTTACCATAAGCGATTGCTTCATTAATACCTCTTTGAGCAATACCAGTGGCAACACATCCCATCCATGTTCTCGCCTGATCTAATGTTTTCATAGCGATGCTGAATCCTTTTCCTTCTTCTCCAATTAAACTAGAAGCTGGGATACGACAATCTTCTAATACGACATCACAAGTGTTAGAAGTACGGATACCCATTTTATTTTCATGATTTCCTGTGCTAAGCCCTTTTGTCCCCGCTTCGATTAAAAACATAGACATTCCTTTTACGCCTTTTTCTTTATCGGTCATAGCTGTTACACAATAGAAAGAGGCAACTCCACCGTTAGTGATAAAGCATTTTCTACCATTTAATACATATTCATCTCCATCTTTTACAGCGGTTGTTTTCCCAGCACCTGCATCAGAACCTGCTCCTGGTTCTGTCAAACAAAAAGCACCAAATCCACCTTCTAAAACAAGATCACATACTCTCTTTTTTTGTTCTTCATTCCCTGCAATTAAAACGGGTTTCATACCAAGACCACTTGCTGAAATGGTTGTTGCAAACCCTGCATCTGCAATTGCCATCTCTTCAATAAGAGCCGCTACATCCACTCGACTAAGTCCTGGTCCACCATATTCTTCTGGAACTTCAAGGGCTTGATATCCTTGTTCAATGGCTTTGTCATAGATCTCTTTTGGCCATTCTCCGCTAACATCGTATTCTTTACATTGTTCTTTTACTTCTTTTTCACAAAAATTTCTAACATCTTGTAATAAGTCCTGTGCTTCTGCTGAAATTAAATATGCCATACTTTCTTCCTCCATCTATCTTATTATTCTAAAGATTTCTAATTGATGTTATCTTCCTCTTATTAAATGTAATACTTTATAATCGATAGCAAACTTTTCCTGGATTTAAAATCATCTTCGGATCAAATACTTGTTTAATTCCTTCCATTAATCTCATATTTGTCTCTCCTGAAAACTCTGCTAAATACTGCATTTTACCATGTCCAATTCCATGTTCACCAGAAATCATACCACCAAGTTCAGACGCTTTTTTATAGATTGTTTCCATGAAATCATCCACTTGTTTTTTAAACTCTTCTTCTTCCATATCATTACTACAAGCATAAATATGTAAGTTACCATCTCCAGCATGGCCAAAACTCTTAATCTTGAATCCATAGTTATCTTCTAATCCATTTACAAACGCTACATAGTTTGCAATTTCTGTTACAGGCACAACAACATCACATTCATCAAGGAGTTTTGTTTCCGCTTCAATGGCTTCTAAGAAAGAGCTTCTTGCTGCCCATGCATCTTTCTTTAATGCAGGTGTGTCCGCAACTAATACATCAATAGCTCCTGCCTCTAATACGATTTCTGCTGCCACTTCGGTTAAATTCTCAAGACTTTCCATATCGTCTCCATCAAAAGTTACGAGTAAGTACGCATTTACTTGCTGTCCTTCTACTTCTTTTGGGAATACGCTCTTTCCTAAATAGTTTTCAGAAGCCTCTACAATTTCTTTTTCCATAAATTCAAGCGCTTGTGGCTGTAAATGATTTAAGAAAAATTTAGGAACCGTTGAAATACAATCGTTTAAATTTTCATAAGGAATAATTAAACTAATCGTTTCTTTTGGTTTTGGAATTAATTTCAAAGTCAACTCTGTAATAATACCAAGAGTACCTTCAGACCCAATCATTAAATTCAGCAAACTATAACCTGTGCTCGTCTTAGAAACTTTTCCACCCAGTGTTACAACTTCACCAGTTGGTAGTACCACTGTCATTGCACGAACATAGTCTCTTGTACATCCATATTTTACCGCTCTCATACCACCTGCGTTTGTCGCTACGTTTCCACCAAGTGTTGCAAATTTTTCACCTGGATCTGGTGGATATAAAAGACCTTTTGATTCCGCATCTTGTGCTAAATCATTTAATAAGACACCTGCTTCTACACGAACTACAAGGTTTTCCATATCATATTCTAAAATTTTATTCATCTTAGCCATATTGATAAGAACACCGTCTGTCACTGGAACTGCCGCTCCTGTAAGTCCAGTTCCTGCTCCTCTTGGAATCACTGGAACAGAATTTTCATAGCAAAGTTTTACAACCTTTGCCACTTCTTCTGTCGTTGTCACATCTACAACAACATCTGGGAGTCTCTTTCCATAAATTGGCATCTCATCATGAGAGAAGTCTTCATTGATATCTTCTCCTGTATAAACCTTCCCTGGAACAATTTCCTTTAACTGTTCCACAAGCTCTGGTGTCACCTTATTATAAGTATATGTACCCATTTTGTATCCCTCCTATATCGTTGCTGAAAAAACTTTTCAGGCTTATTCTTCTTAAAAACCAAGCGATAAAAATCTACAGAAAATCAGGCTTAAAATACCGAGGAAAATAATATAAACAATATAATATTTTATAACGATTTTCATTAAAGAACTTTCTTGGCCTTGCATATCTGCTGCTGCCGCTCCAATGGAAATATTTTGTGGGGAAATCATCTTTGCGACAACAGCACCTCCTGTATTGGCCGCCGCCATCCAAACAGGACTCATACCAATTGCCGTTGCTGTCTGTGCTTGTAACCCGCCGAATAATACACTTGCAGTTGTTGCACTTCCAGATACAAATGTAACAATAGAACCTAAAAATGGTGCAAACAATGGATAAAAAACGCCTGTAACTGTAACAAAAAGTGTTGCAATATCAGTAATCATTCCACTATATCCCATAATTTTTGCAGTTGCTAATACCGATACAATTGTTGCAATTGTCTTCCACATCTGTTTTATTGTGGCTAAAAGAACTTGAAATAACTCTTTTAACGTAGCTCCTTGAACAAATCCTCCAATAAATGCTGCAATTAAAATCATCGTTCCAGGTGTTCCAATCCAAGTAAATGTATATGGCGAAGCGCCTTCACCTGAATAAATTGGAACGGTTGTCTTAATCGTTGCCAAAGCATCATGTAATGGCTGAATTAAGCTCATAGACATTAACAGAACTAAAATTAAAATGAATGGTGTCCAAGCTTTTATCATCTCTCCAACTGTAAGACGTCTACTATCTTCTTTCCCATCTTCCTTTTGAGAAATCAGCTGATACTCTGGCTCCTCTTTTTTATGAAGGAGCTTAGAGGCAACCCCTGTAAAAATCATACAACATACAGAAGAGAGAATACTAGGAAGTTCAGGCCCCATAAAATGCGCTGTCAAATAATATGGCAGTGCAAAGGATACCCCTGACACAATCGAGATAATTCCCATTCCCTTTAATGCCTTGACTGATTTTCCAGTCATACAGACTAAAATAAATGGCGTAACAATTAAAATTGGAATTGTTAAAATTGCGGTGGCTTCTCCAAGGCTTTGTGCATCCACATTTGCTACAGATGCTAAAGTTGTTGTTGGAATACCAATAGAACCATATGCTGTTGGCGCTGTATTGGCTACAAGGCAAGTTGCAGCTGCTACAACGGGATTCATTCCAAGTCCAACAAGCATACTGGCTGGAATTGCGACTGCTGTTCCAAATCCTGCCATGCCTTCCATGAAACTACCAAAACCAAATGCAATAATGAGGACAAGGATGCGTTCATCTTTTGAAACGCTTGTGAGCATTCGTTTAATCAGTTCCATGTTCTTCGTATGTACCGTTACATTATAGGCAAAGACTGCTGCAATGATAACATAACAGATTGGCCAAATTGCCATAGCGATACCTTCTAATGCCCCAGTAAATACTTCCATCACTGGTTGTTTCCATACGAGTAATGCTAAAACAATGGTCAGAATAAAGGCAATAAAACACGCCTTATATCCCGGCATTTTCAATCCACTTAATGCGATAATCAACCAAATAATAGGTGCCATCGCAAGCAAAAACATGATCACCATATCGTTTCCCTTTCTTTATTGTGTTGGGTTTTCCAATCGCTTCAAAGGTTGATACGAATACTTTGATGCGGAATTCAATACCGGTATTTATTGGTACTACCACTTTTTATAATTTAACTATACCACTTTCACAGATTCTGTCAATACTTGGATTTTTTTTTTGTGAAAAACTTCCAAATTAGTAA
>UQVN01000042.1 GCA_900544525.1 uncultured Eubacteriales bacterium | reverse complement strand
AAAAAATATATAAACAATATGTGTAAAAAATATAAAATAAGGAAAAAATATACAATAGGATTCTGCGTACACACGGAATAGTTGTATTAGCAACTATTGTTGACAAAACTATTGAACAGTGCTAAAACAATGTGATAGGAATTGACCTAATATTTTCTCTTTCCATGAGAAAAGAGAGAAGAAAAAGGTATGATTCAAATACAAGAAAGAAAGAAGGGAGACATACGGATACATTTGTAGCAGACTTAATGGAACAGATAGAATGCCGAAAAGTTTCAATTGCTGGCTTTCAAATATCGGAGGCAGTTGTTGTAACATGGATTATTATGGCGGCCGTTGTGCTATTATCTATCATTCTAGTAAGAAATTTAAAAGTGGAAAATCCGGGCAAGAAGCAATTGGCATTGGAATCAGCCATTGGCGCTTTACACAATATCTTTGCCGATACTCTTGGTGAAGAAGGAAAGCAATATGTGCAGTATCTGATGACAGTCATTATTTACATTGGATTTTCAAATATTATTGGATTATTTGGCTTTAAGCCACCAACGAAGGATCTGAATGTCACGGCAGCGATGGCGATTATGAGTATCGTCCTCATAGAATATTCAGGGATTCATCAAAAGGGATTGAAAGGATGGTTAAAGAGCTTTGCCTCACCATCATTGATTATTCTCCCGATTAATATTATGGAGATTTTTATTAAACCAGTCTCCCTTTGTATGCGTCTATTCGGTAACGTTTTAGGGGCATTTGTTATTATGGAAATGTTAAAAGCAGTTATTCCTGCAATTATACCAATTCCATTTAGTTTTTATTTTGATATTTTTGATGGATTGCTTCAGGCATACATCTTTACGCTTTTAACAGCGTTGTTCATTAAAGAACAGATTGAATAGTTTATTAACATGAATTTGAATAGAACAAAAAATTTAGGAAAAGAAAAAGGAGAGAATTAATTATGGCAACATTAGTAGCAATCGGAGCAGGTATCGCAGCATTAGCAGGTATTGGAGCAGGTATCGGTATTGGTATCGCAACAGGAAAAGCAGTAGAAGCTATTGCTAGACAACCAGAAGCAGAAGGTAAAATCAATAAATCTTTATTAGTAGGTGCAGCGTTAGCCGAAGCGACAGCTGTATACGGTTTCGTTATCGCATTATTAGTAATCTTCGTATTATAATCAGTAAATAGGTAAAATAAAAAAAGGCAGGTGTAAAAGATGTTAGAGATTAACTCAGGTCTTATTTGGACAATTGTCAACCTGATCGTCTTTTACTTATTACTGAGACATTTTCTGTTTCAGCCAATTCAAAATATTATGAAACAGCGTGAAGAAATGATTCAAGGAAAAATTAATCATGCAAATGCTGTAGAAAAAGAGGCAGAACAACATAAACAGAAATATGAACAGGCTCTTGCAGATGCTCGTCATGAATCTATGCAGATTATTGCAAAAGCAAAACAAGATGCGAGAGAAGAAGCAGATGCAATTCTTTCAGAGGCGAATCAGGAAGTTATTCGAATGAGAAAAGACGCAGAAGCGTCTATTGAACAGGAACGCAAGCGTGAAACGAAAAAAATGCAGGATCAGGTTGCTGGACTCGCTCTTACGGCTGTGCAAAAAGTTCTTAGTGAACAGCTAAATGAAAAAGAAAATGAAAACCTTTATAACCGATTCCTGAAAGAAACAGGTGAGCAAAGTGACACAAACAGAGCTTAATTATGCGGTAGTTCTCTATGAACTTCCTATTGAAGAAGATAAAATCAAAACAGCAGAGGAATGTTTTAAAAACGTTCCAATGCTGAAAGAGATTTTAGCAAATCCAACAGTTGAAAATGAGAAGAAGTGGAATATTATTGAGCGAGTGTTTCCACAGGAAATGCATTCATTTCTAAAAAAGGTTAGCGACTCAAATCGCATGGAAGGGATAGAAAATATTTTCAAAGCCTATTATGACTATAAAAGACAGCAAGAAGGAATTATGCGTGCTGAACTTTTCTACGTAACCGTGCCAAGTGAGGAGCAAAAACAAGGATTTGTAACATTTATAAAAAAAGAATATGGATGCCGTGGAGTAGAACTTCAATTAAAAGAAGATAAAAGTCTTCTTGGAGGATTTTTACTAAAAGTCGGCAATATCGAATACGATTACAGTCTGATGGGACGTATTCATACTCTTCATCAGCAGTTAATCAGGAGGTGAAAATCGTGAGTGCAATCAGTTCAGAAGAAATTATTTCTATTCTCCGTGAAGAAATAGAGAATTATGACCAAGTTTGTGAAGGTCGTGAAGTCGGTGAAGTTATTTGGGTTGGTGACGGAATCGCAACTATTTATGGAATTGATCATGCCATGTACGGAGAGATCGTAACATTTGAAAACGGTCTAAAAGGTATGGTTCAGGATATTAAGAGAAATGAAATTGGATGTATTATCTTTGGTAAAGATAGCGAAATCAAAGAAGGTACAAAAGTTGTAAGAACAGGTAAAAAAGCAGGTGTGCCAGTTGGTGATGCTTTCGTTGGAAGAATTATTGATGCATTAGGAAACCCAATCGATGGAAAGGGAGAAATCAAAGCAGATGATTTCCGTCCAATTGAACAGGAAGCTCCTGGTATTGTAGAACGTAAATCAGTAAGTGTTCCAATGGAAACAGGTATCTTAGCGATTGACTCTATGTTTCCAATTGGACGTGGACAACGTGAGTTAATTATCGGTGACCGTCAAACAGGTAAGACTTCTATTGCAATTGAAACTATTTTAAATCAAAAAGGAAAAGATGTTATTTGTATCTATGTAGCCATTGGACAAAAAGCATCTACAGTTGCAAAATTAGTATCCACATTAAAAAAACATGATGCGATGGATTATTCCATTATCGTAAGTTCAACAGCAAGTGATTGTGCAGCGTTACAATACATTGTTCCATATTCAGGAACAGCTCTTGCTGAATATTTTATGTATCAAGGAAAAGACGTATTAATCGTATATGATGATTTATCAAAACATGCGGTTGCTTATCGTGCATTATCCTTATTATTAGAGCGTTCACCAGGACGTGAAGCATATCCAGGTGATGTATTCTACTTACATTCAAGATTGTTAGAACGCTCTAGCCGTTTAAGTGAAGAAGCAGGCGGTGGTTCTATCACAGCACTTCCAATCATCGAAACACAGGCTGGTGACGTATCTGCATACATTCCTACAAACGTAATTTCTATTACAGATGGTCAGATTTTCCTTGAGACAGACCTTTTCTTCTCAGGTATGCGTCCAGCGGTTAACGTTGGTCTTTCTGTATCTCGTGTAGGTGGTGCAGCTCAGACAAAAGCCATGAAGAAAGCGGCAGGAAGTATCCGTATCGATTTAGCACAGTTCCGTGAAATGGAAGTATTTACACAGTTTAGTTCTGATCTTGATGCGACTACAAAAGAACAGCTTCAATATGGACATAGCTTAATGGAATTATTAAAACAGCCACTTGGTCGTCCATTAAGTCTTCATGAACAAGTAATTACCCTTTGTGCGGCTACACATAAAATCTTCATTGATGTAAACAATGTAAAAGAATGTCAAATGGGATTGTTAGCATATATGGATAAAGAACATCCAGAAGTTGGAAAAGAAATTGAGGAAACAAAGAATCTCACAGATGAGATGATTAATAAAATCATAGCAGCTGCAAAAGAGTATAAAGAAAAGATAAGATAAGCAGGTGTAACTATGGCAAATATGAAAGAAATCCAGGATCGCAAAAGAAGTATTCAGGATACCATGAAAATTACAAATGCAATGTATATGATTTCTTCTTCTAAAATGAAGAAGGCACAAAAAGTATTGAAAGATACAGAACCTTATTTCTATGCAATGCAAGATGCCATTTCACGTGTTTTGCGCCATGCACCTGAGGTAGAACATATATTTTTTGAACCAGAAGTTGCAAAGGCAGAAAAAGATAAAAAAGTTGGATATATTGTAATCACAGGCGATAAAGGAATGGCAGGTTCCTATAACCACAATGTAATCAAACTTGCAGAAGAAAAATTAGAAAGAGAAGCAGATGTAACATTGTTTGTTTTAGGAGAGCTTGGACGTCATTATTTTGCTAAGAAAAAAGTTCATGTAGATACAAGTGTTCGTCATACAGTGCAAAAACCAACGATTCACCGTGCACGTTCTATCACACAAAAAATGTTAGAACTTTATACATCAGGTGAGTTGGATGAAGTGCATATTATTTATACTGTTATGGAATCTGCTGTTTCAATGGAAGCAAAAAGTTGGCAGCTTCTCCCTTTAAAGAAAGCAGGATTTCATAAAGGATATATCGAACTTTCTAATAAAGAGTTAGCAAAAGAGCTTTTGGACGTACACCAAGAGGTTATTTCCATGTCTCCATCACCAGAAGCTGTAATAGAGGCTGTTGTACCACAATATTTAGCTGGTACTATTTATGGATGTCTTGTAGAGTCTTACTGTAGTGAACATAACTCTCGTATGATGGCAATGGAGGCTTCTACAAAGAGTGCAAAGGATATGTTGAATACCCTTTCTATTATGTATAACCGAGCAAGACAGGCAGCCATTACACAGGAGATTACCGAAGTAATTGGTGGTGCAAAAGCACAAAAACGGAAACAAGGCTCTTAATAATAAGAAACGCAAGATTGCGTTTCTTATGAAGTGAAATAAGAGAAAAAGAAATCAAGAGAGGAAGTTTCGTTATGAATAAAGGGAAAATCGTACAGGTTATGGGACCTGTCGTTGACGTAGAATTTAAAAATCAAGAACTTCCATGTATTAAAGATGCTCTAGAAGTTCAAAATGGCGATAAAAAATGTGTAATGGAAGTTGCACAACATCTTGGTAATAACGTAGTAAGATGTATTATGTTAGCTGCCAGTGAAGGACTTCATAGAGACATGGAAGTTACTGCAACAGGTGCTGGAATTAAAGTTCCAGTTGGTGAAAAGACATTAGGACGTCTTTTCAATGTTCTTGGTGATACGATTGATGGTGGAGAGAAGTTAGATGGGGAAGAACATTGGGTAATCCATCGTGATCCACCTAGCTTTGAAGATCAGAGCCCTGTTGTAGAAGTATTAGAAACAGGAATTAAAGTTATCGACCTTTTAGCACCATATGCAAAAGGTGGTAAAATCGGTTTATTCGGTGGTGCTGGTGTAGGTAAAACTGTATTAATTCAGGAATTAATTCGAAATATCGCTACAGAGCATGGTGGATATTCTATTTTTACAGGAGTTGGAGAACGTTCTCGTGAAGGAAATGACCTTTGGACAGAAATGAAGGAATCAGGAGTTTTAAATAAAACTGCTTTAGTATTTGGTCAGATGAATGAACCACCTGGATCTCGTATGCGTGTTGCGCAAACAGGTCTTACAATGGCTGAATATTTCCGTGATGTAGAACATCAAAACGTGTTATTATTTATTGATAACATTTTCCGTTATGTTCAGGCTGGTTCAGAAGTATCCGCTCTTCTTGGACGTATGCCATCAGCCGTAGGTTATCAGCCAACACTTGCAACAGAAGTTGGTGAACTTCAAGAGCGTATCGCTTCTACAAGAAATGGTTCTGTTACATCTGTACAGGCTGTTTATGTGCCTGCCGATGACTTAACAGACCCAGCTCCAGCGACTACATTTGCCCATCTGGATGCTACAACTGTATTATCAAGAAAGATCGTAGAACAAGGTATTTATCCAGCGGTTGATCCATTGGAATCTTCTTCTCGTATTCTTGAAGTCGATGTTGTTGGAGAAGAACATTATGAAACAGCAAGAAGAGTACAAGAAACTCTTCAAAAATATAAAGAATTACAAGATATCATTGCAATCCTCGGTATGGAAGAACTTTCAGAAGAAGATCAGCTTATTGTATATCGTGCGAGAAAGATCCAAAGATTCTTATCTCAGCCTTTCCACGTTGCAGAAAACTTTACAGGTGTTCCAGGTAAATATGTACCATTAAAAGAAACAATCCGTGGTTTCAAAGCAATTGTGGATGGAGAAATGGATCAGTATCCAGAAGCCGCTTTCTTTAATGTTGGAACATTAGAAGATGTGGTTGAAAAAGCAAAAACACTACAGGCTTAATAAAAATAAATTGAGAGCATAGACAAAAGAAATTTCTTTGTCTATGCTTTCGCGTAGATTAGAAAGGGAAGTGTCGGTATGAGTGGATTTGGTTTGAAAATTGTAGCAGCCGATAAAGTTTTCTATGAAGGTAGAGGTAAATTTCTTGTACTTCCTCAGACAGATGGTGAAATTGCAATTATGGCAGGACATGAAGATGCTATGATCGCAATTGTACCAGGAGAACTTCGTTATCAAGCCGAAGACAGTGATGAATGGCATCTTGCAGCTGTCAGCGGTGGTTTTGCACAAGTAGTCAATAACCGTGTGACAGTTCTTGTATTAACGGCAGAACGTCCAGAAGATATTGATGCAAAACGTGCACAGGAAGCAAAGGAAATTGCCGAAGAACAACTTCGTCAGAAAATGAGTCAACATCAGTATTATAGAACACAGGCTTCTTTATCAAGAGCCATGACACGTTTGAAGGTAAAGGATCATTCTGTGAATTTATAAGAAAAATAGAATAGTTATAGTAGATTAGTAATAGATAAAATAAATAGAAGAAGTTAACAGCCAAAGTTTATGCTAAAAATAAACGAGAGGATGTTGACTTCTTTTTTTATGTTATAAAAAATTGCAATTCCTACAATATAAAAAATGGCATTTTATTCAAAAAGTTGCGCTCTGTTGCGCAAAATTGAATAATATTACAGGAAAATGTAATAAAAAAAGCGCAATAATATTTGTTGTTTTGTCAAATTGACTAAAAAATAATGGGATGATATAATAAAACCATAGAACAACCGATTGCGCAATATCATCAAGGAGGTGTCCAAATGGAAAAGAAACCGATGAAAGGACAAAAGAAAATAGGAATTGATGAAATCGCAAAAGAATTGGGGTGTTCAAAAACGACAGTTTCTAGAGCGATTTCTGGAAAGGGGCGTATTAGTGATGAGACGAGGAAGAGAGTCCTAGAATATTGCGAACAATGTGGATATCGTCCAAATAGTTTAGCAAAAGGACTCGCTGATTCAAAAACATACAATATCGGAGTTGTTCTTCCTGACGATCAGGATTTAAATGAAATTCCATTTTTTCAAAATTGTCTACTTGGAATTTGTGAAATGGCTACTGGTATGGGATACGATGCGGTTGTTACAACTGCAAGTCCAAAGGATATTTCTACTATTAAAAATATGATTGAAAAGCATAAAGTAGATGGAGTTATCCTAACGAGAACATTAGTAGAAGATCCATCCGTGGATTATTTACTAGAACAAGAAGTTCCTTTTATCGTAGCTGGAAGCCACAAAAATGCAAATGTTCTACAAGTGGACAATCATCATGTGGAAGCGTGCCGAGAATTGACCTCTTTGTTATTGACAAATCGGGCAAGTCGGATCGCTTTTATCGGTGGAAATTTAGATCATATGGTAAGCCAAAAGAGATTTGCCGGATTTCGAGCGGGTATGGAACTTCATCAACATTCTATAAAAGATGAACTTGTTTTTTTGAATTGTAATACAAAAGTTTTAGTAGGACAGGCAGTAGAAACGATATTAAAACAGCAAGCGGATTGTATTTTATGTATGGATGATAAAATATGCAATCAAGTATTGATGAAATTAAATGAAGAACATCTTTCCATTCCAAAGGATATTAAAGTGGCTTCTTTTTATGACAATTTATTTTTACAATGTCATAATCCCGCAATTACTGCATTGCAGTTTGATGAAAAGGAGCTTGGAAGAGTGGCTTGTAAAATGATATTGGATTCGATCGCAGGAAAGAAGATTAAACAAAAAGTATATTTAGGATATGATATTGTGTTAAGACCATCAACGAAACAGAATAACTTTTTATCATTATAAGGAGGAAAAATAATGAGAAAGAAAGTATTAAGTGTATTTATGTGTGCAGCTATGGCAATGACTATGTTAGCAGGTTGTGGAGGAAATGGTTCCAGTGCGGGAAATGGCGATACAGGAGCAGTGGGGGAAGATGGACTCACAACAGAGGAGATTACATTAAAAGTATGGGAATCTTCAGGGGAAACAGAAGAATTTATTAAACAAGCAGGAGAAGCATTTACAGAACTTCATCCGAATATAACAATTGAATATGAAAATGTAGAGATTGGCGATGCGAATACACAGATTGCACTTGATGGCCCTGGTGGAGTTGGTGCAGATGTCTTTGGAACACCAAGTAATACAATTGGTGGTCTTGTAGCAGGAGGTCATATATTACCTCTTGATAATGAAGATGATGTAAAAGGAAAAGTAGCGGCTTCTTGTGAGTCAGCGGTTACCTATGATGAAAAAATCTATGGGTATCCAGTATCTGATGAAACTTATGCGCTTTTTTATAATAAAGATTTAGTAAAAGAAGTTCCAAAAACATGGGAAGAAATGGAACAATTCTGTAAAGAATTTAATTCAAAAGGAAAATATGGAGTTATCTGGAATGTAGCAGATGCTTACTATTCTCCAATTTTTACTGGAAAGAATGGAAATAAGTTGTTTGGACCAGAAGGAACAGATGCTAGTAATACATATATGGCAACAGAAGATGCTATAACAGGAATGGAATATTTCCAATCTTTTAGAAATTATTTAGATGTTCCAGCAGCTGATTTATCTGACAATGCGGTTTGTTTAGCAGCATTTACAGAAGGAAATGCGGCTATGTACATTACAGGACCTTGGAATGTGGCTTCTTGTGAAGCAGCAGGAATGAACTTTGGTGTAACAACACTTCCATCACTTCCAGGCGATGATACACCAGCAGCTTCTTTTTCAGGAGCTCGTACTATGCAAATTTCTGCTTATACAGAACATCCAGCAGAAGCACAGGCATTTGCAAAATTCTTAATTTCAGATGAAATGCAACAACTACGTTTTAAACTAACAGGAGCAATTCCATCTGTTGATATTGATGTTGATAGCGAATATATCAAAGGATTCCAAGAACAGTTACAGTATGCATATCCAACACCTTCTATTAAAGAAGTGGATAACTTCTGGGATCCAATGAAGAGTGCTTGCTCTAATATTTGGGATGGTGCAGATGTTGCAACAGAAATGAAAAACTGTGATCAAGCGATCTTAGCAAATTAAGAAATCCAATGAATAAGAAAGGGGCGGTTACAAAAAAATAAAAATTATATTTTTTGTAACCGCCCTCTTCTGTTATAGAAAATAGTATGACGGATGTGCAACACACATTCTAGTCTTAACTTTCTTAACTATAAGAAGGAAACAAAAGGAAAAGATTTAGAGAGGTGAGAATATGTCAACAACATTAAATCGGGATGGAAGTTCTAAAAATCGGGTATTGTTTACTTCTATTTTATTTATGGGGCTCAGCCATATTTTATATTTTAAGCAATATGTAAAAGGAATTTTATATGCCATTACAGAAGTAGTAGGACTTTGTCTGATTCCATTTTTTGCAAATGGTATTTATAACCTAATTACTCTTGGAGAGCCACAACCAAATGTTCCAGTGAAACTTCGTGACAATTCCATTTTTATGTTAATTGATGGAATTATGATTTTAACTGTTATTGCAGTTTTTCTTATTGTATATGTAATGTCAGTTCGGAGTTCCTTAACAGAATACAGAGATTTTTGCAGAAACGGATTAAAAAATAAAGCACAAAACTCTGTAAAAAGTATTGCGGGAAATACATTTCCTGCCATTGGAATGGCTCCAGCAGTTTTATTAATTTTATTCTTTGTTGTTGTCCCACTTGTGTTCTCTGCTTGTGTTGCATTTACAAACTATTCCGCACCCGATCATGTGACACCAAACAATACGGTTGACTGGGTTGGATTCGATAACTTTGTTACGATGTTTGGAGGAGAAGCCACATGGACAAGCGCTTTTGGTCGTGTCGCTATTTGGACTTTGGTTTGGGGCGTTCTTGCAACATTCACTTGTTATATTGGCGGTCTTATTATGGCAGTTGTTTTAACTGAAAGTAAAATTAAAATTAAGCCAGTTTTCCGTTCTATTTTTATTCTCCCATACGCAGTTCCAGCAGTTGTAAGTATGCTTGTTTGGAAAAATTTATTAAATGGTTCTTTTGGAATTGTAAACCGTACTTTGATGGCAGCAGATATTATTTCAGGCCCAATTCCTTGGTTAAGTGATGTATGGATTTGTAGAGCTGTCTGTGTTTTAGTCAATTTATGGGCTGGTTTTTCTTACTTTATGTTATTAATTATGGGAAATATGACAGCGATTTCACAAGATATTTATGAAGCAGCAAAAATCGATGGTGCTAGCCGCTTCTATACCTTCCGTAAAATTACAATTCCTTTAATCTTATATCAGACAACACCACTTATTATTATGTCATTTACTCATAATATTAATAATTTTGGAGCTATCTATTTCTTAACAGGTGGTGCACCAAAAGTTGCAGATAGTACCCTTACATCTGCTGGTGGAACCGATATTTTAGTAACGTGGATTTATCAGTTAACGATGACATTGATGAAATACAACTATGCTTCTGTTTTAGCAGTTGTTATCTTCGTTGTATTAACACCATTTGCTATCTTTACATTCCGAAATACAAAATCATATAAGGAGGGAGAATTATAATGAAAAGTACAGCAGGACAAAAAATATTACATATTTTTGTATGGATTTTCTTAATTGGAACGAGTTTCTTCGTATTGTACCCTCTTGTATATGTGGCAAGTGCGGCATTTTCTCCACAACAAAATATAGCAGCTCTTAATATTATTCCATTTGGAGATGGGCTCACTTTGAAAAATTTTATTTATTTGTTTGAGAATACGGATTTTCCAATCTGGTTTAAAAATACATTAATTATTTCCGTAGCCACAACTGTTAGTACAGTATTTGTATGTGCTTTAAGCGCGTATATTTTTTCAAGATTTCGTTTTACTTTTAAGAAAACGATGATGATGTCACTTTTAGTATTGCAAATCTTCCCATCTTTTGTTGGAATGATTGCAATCTATGTCATTCTTTTAAGAATTAATGGATTAAATACGTTATGGGGACTTGTACTTGTATATTTAGCAGGAAATATTCCATACAATACATGGCTTGTAAAAAGTTACTTGGATACGATTCCAAGAAGTTTAGATGAGGCGGCAAGAATCGACGGAGCCAGTCATTTTCTCATCTTTAGAAGAATTGTGCTTCCAGTAGCGAAACCGATTATTGTATTTTTATCAATTACAAGTTTTACAGCACCTTGGATGGATTTCATTTTCCCAAAACTGGTACTTCGTTCTTCTAAAGTACAGACGGTGGCACTTGGATTATTCGGTTTTGTAACCGATAAGAAAAATATGTTTGCAACATTTGCATCTGGTTCTCTTTTAATTGCAGTTCCATTTATCATTTTCTTTGTTATAACACAAAAAATGTTAATTACATCTTTAGGCGGTGGAGCAGTAAAAGAATAAATCGGATAAGAGATAGGATAAGGAGTTTATAAGTTATGAAGCATTATGGACAACAGGCGAATCTTTATTGTTTAAATCGTGGATGGAAATTTATAGAAAAGGACTTCTCAGTGCTTCCACCAACGAAAAATCATGACGATGTCTATGGATTTGCAAAAGGTGGGGCGTGTAAAGGTCCTGCGGATACAAGTTTTGATGACTCCGATTGGGAAGTGGTAGAACTTCCTCATGATTGGGTGACAAAAAAAGAGTTTGTCGAGACAGGCTCTCCAAATCAGGGGTATAAAGAACGAGGAATTGGCTGGTATCGCCTCCGCTTTGGATTGGAAGAAGAGGATAGAAAGAAACAAATTTTATTAGAATTTGAAGGAATGTCTGCCAATGCAGAAATCTATGTCAATGGAATGATTTTAAAGAGAAGTTATTCTGGCTATAACAGTTTTTGCGTGGATATGACGGATATGGCTAATTTTGGGGTTGTGCCAAATACCATTGCCATTCGAATCGATGCTTCCGCTTGGGAAGGTTGGTGGTATGAAGGGGCTGGTCTTTACCGAAATGTTTGGCTTGTAAAAAAATCAGCAGCACATATTGGATATCAAGGTGTTTATATAAAACCAACGAAAATAAACGAGGAACGATGGCAGTTACAGTTAGAAACAGAAATTGAAAATAGTTTTGAGTTCTCAAAAGAAGTTACTGTTTCTCATACGATTGTTTCTCCAAAAGGAGAAGTCGTTGGTACCGTAAAAGGAGAAGCAACCGTTATCAATGGATTTGAACGAAAAAAAGTGATGGCAGAATATCAAATAGAAAATCCAGATATTTGGGACATTGAATCTCCAAGCCTTTATGAAGTCAAAACAGAACTTTACTACGAAGGAGAGAGAAAAGACTATCAAAAAAATTCTACAGGGTTTCGAACGATAGAACTTTTAGCGGATAGCGGATTTTGGTTAAATGGAAGGAACATTAAATTAAAAGGTTTTTGTAACCACCAAGATCATGCAGGAATTGGAGTTGCTGTTTCTTATAACTTACAACAATTCCGAATTAAAAAGCTAAAGGAATTAGGAGCCAATGCGTATCGCTGTGCCCACAATCCGGATCCTGCAATTTTGGATATCTGTGATAGAGAAGGATTGCTTGTCATGGAAGAAAACCGCACTTTTAGTTCGGCAAAAGATGTGTTAGACGAGGTGAAAGGTATCGTAAAAAATGCTAGAAATCATCCTTGTGTTATTCTCTATTCTGTCTTTAATGAAGAACCATTACAAGGGACAAGAAAAGGGCATCAGATGGCTGGAAGGTTAAAACAAGCGGTAAAAGAAATGGACGATCAACGTCCGGTACTTGGAGCTTTTAATGGTGGATATATGGAAGAAGAGGGAGCAGCAACGATTTTAGATGCAGTAGGAATTAACTATAATCCAAAGCGTTATGATGATTTCCATAAAAAATATCCTAATATTCCACTAATGGGTTCTGAAACAGCTAGTGCTTTTATGGTGCGAGGAGAATATAAAACCGATTACTCAAAAAATATCATAGATGATTATGATAGCGAATCTGCTCTTTGGGGAACAAAAGTGAAAGATACATGGCGCTATGTCAATGAACGCCCTTATGTGGCAGGAAGTTTTGTTTGGACAGGGTTTGATTATCGAGGAGAACCAACGCCATTTGAATGGCCAAGTGTTGGAACTTTCTTTGGAACTTATGACAGCTGTGGATTTGAAAAAGATGCTTGCTATTTATATAAAGCTTTTTGGGGAAAAGAAAAAATGGTACACTTAGTATCCCCATGGGCGGAAGAAAAGATGGTAGGAAGCGATATTAAAGTCATGGTGACAACAAACTGTGAATATGTAAAACTCTATGTCAATGGTGAGCTTGTAAGAGAAGGAAAACCAGACGTCTATGAGCAAATTGCGTTTGAAATTCCATGTGAAAAAGGAGTATTGAAAGCCGAAGGTTTTGTAGATGGAGAAGTAGTAGCCATTGATGAGCAAAAAACAGCTTATAGAGCAAAGAAAATTGTAATAGAGCCTGTGGAAGATTCCATTCAAACAGGAGGACATGATATTGCAATTTTAAATGTAAAAGTAGTGGATGAACAAGGGGTTGTCGTTCCAAATGCAGAAAATAAAATTCAATTAGAAGTGGAAAATGGCATTGTAGTTGGAACGGGAAATGGAAATCCAAATTCTCATGAACCAGATGTTGCATCTTGTCGCAAAACATTCCATGGACGCTGTCAATTTCTTGTAAAGCCAGAACAAAATATGCAACAGGATATGAAAATCCGAGCGTTTTCAGAAGGCTTAGAAGAAGATGAAGTGACAATTACATTAGAAAAAGTGAAAGAAATCCCATATATCGTTCCAATTAAAGAGAAAATTGTGGAAGGTTGGAGACTGTATTATGAACTATTCGATGAAATGCCAGATGCGAAGATGAAAACCGATCGCAATGATATGAACAGTTTTGAACCAGTAAACTTTACAGGACAGCCACAGCCAGAATTATCAGGGAAATTAGAACAATATGCAATGTATCGAACTCAATATGATTTTGGACAGGCAAAAGAAGAACGAAACCTTTATTTTACAGATGTAAAGGGATATGTTTGGATTTATTTCGATGGAGAAGAAGTATTTTGTCGTACCGACTCCTTTGGAGGTTCCATTATTTTACCACTTGAAGAAACTTTTGTTGGAAAACATGAAGTAACGGTTGTTGTTTATAATGGAAATAAAGAGTATCCTGAAGCGGGTATTTGTAATCAAGTATTATTAACTACAAAATAACGATGATAAATGAAGTGAAGATAAGTGCGCATAAAAATACTTATCTTCACTTTTATTGTCTTGTTTTCAAAAATGAGTGCAATCAAGTGGTATGGGGAGTTGTAATTCTCACTTGATATGGAGCGTCTTTTAGACTGCTAGCGACACCAAAAATACAGAAATTAGTGAGAAATGGGAAAAAATGTTTCAGTAGGAAAAAGAAATATTATGTAAAAGTGCGCGCCTACACATTGGATTCTATGAATAATAGAGTTTATAGTAAATATAGTAAAGTAAAAGTGATCTAGAAATACCCAATCTATAATTTGAAAATTCCATATAATATGATAGTATAAATACAAACAAGAATAACGAGTTGGGAGGATCAATATGCCTACGATTAAGGATATTGCAAAACATGCAGGAGTATCGCATGGGACAGTTTCCAATGTTTTGAATAGAAAAGGAAATGTGAGTGCGGAAAAAATCAAATTAGTGGAGCAGGCGGCGAAAGAATTAGGGTATCAATTAAATTCACAAGCAAGACAGTTAAGAAGTGGAAGCTCTAAGCATATCTGTATTATTGTGCCTAGAATGGATAGGAAGATGTACAATGAATTGTATGCAGGAATGGAACAGGAATTAAAAAAAGCAGAATATACGATAGAATTACTGTGTAGCAATGGATTACAATATATCGAAGAAAGAGTGTTAAATAAGGCATTATCATCAAATCCTAAGGCAATTATTACAGTAAGTTCTCTAATAGAAAACAAAGAAAGTATTCCAGAAGAAACTCAGATTATTATGGTAGATCGCTATATAAAAGGCTTTTCTCAAAATGCTATTTTTATTTCTTTCAATTATGAAAAGGCAGGGAAAGAGATTGCAGAAAAATGTGTGAGAGATGGGAATAAAAGTATTGCTATTTTATGTGAAGACGTTCGTTATACGAATAATGAAAAATTTGTAGAAAATGCGACTAGAGTTTTTAAAAAAGAAGGATGCTATGTAGAAGTATTTTCAGCTCCTGATCCAATGAAATTCAATCGTGTTTTTGATATTTTAGATTCTCCCGATCCTTTTGATGCCATTGTTGTTATGTCAAGAGAAGATGCAGAGAGTATAAAAATGGCGCATCAGTATAATCCAACAATAAAACTTCCAGATATTTATGCTATTGTCAATAAAGAGATTGGTTTTCAAAATATCAATATGTATGAAATGAATTATAAATTAATGGGAAGACATATTGCAGAAATTGTTATGGGAAAAGAGATTTTAAAGGAACAAAATGAGGTGATAGAAGATGGCCGTTTTCCTATAAGAAAAACATATTATTTCCAAAAAGAAAAGACATTGCAGTTTTTATCGGTGAAAAACCCTACCAGTAGAGCCATTAAAAAATTATTGCCTCTTTTTAAAGAGCAGTCAGGAATTGATGTGAAAGTGACAGAAGTTCCTTATGATGAATTGTATAAAATGGTTTCCAAAATGGGAGTTAACCAAGAAACAGTTTTTGATCTTGTAAGAATTGATATGGCATGGATGGCAAGAGAAAGTGAGAGAATTTTTAGAAAATTAGATAGCAATCATAGTATCATAAAAAATGTGATGGATAGAATCTTATCTTGTATTCCAGAAGAGTATTATTCCGTAAAAGGAGAAAAATACGCCATACCATTAGACGCTTGCGTGCAAATGCTTTTTTGTAGAAAAGATCTATTTGAGAATGAGTTAATCAAAAGAGAGTATTATGAAAAAAATAAAGAGAGATTAGAAATTCCAAAGAGCTTTGATGAATATAATAAAGTGGCAAGATTTTTTACACAAAAATATAATAAACAATCGCAAACTGTCTATGGGACAACACTTACTTACGGGCGTTCTTTTGTAGCAGCCTGTGAAGTATTGTTGCGGTATTCCGAAAAAAAATCCAGTATTTTTGATGAACACGGAAAAGTGAATGTAATGACAAAAGAGATGCAAGAAGCATTTCGAAGTTGCTTAGAATCTAGAAATTATACAACCGATGAAATTCACCAGTGGTGGGGGGAATCATCTGGTATGTTTTCCGATGGGCTTACTGCTATGAATATTGCATTTTCCAATTATGCCTCTCATATGCTACATAATACGAATTCAAAAGTTGCAGGAAAAATTATATTTGCAGATGTTCCAGGAGAAAATCCTTTATTAGGAGGAGGAAGCCTTGGGGTAACAAAAAGTTCAAAAAAGGTAGAAGAATGTTATCAATTTATGGACTGGCTCTATTCCGATGAAATTGCAGAAATGGTCACTTATTTAGGGGGATTTGTTGGAAATAAAAATATAGTCAATAATGCAGCAGTATTAGAGCTTTACCCGTGGATCGCTGGAATTGAAGAGATGTTTAAGAAAGGAAGGCGAGGAAGTGAGCAGAATCAAAAGAGAGGATTTGATGAATTTGCATTTGAGGATATTTTAGGAAATGCTTTAATAACAGCTATGTCAGAAAAGGAAACGATAGAAGAGGCGTTAAAGCATGCACAAGAAGTCTGTGATGATATGTTTAATAAAAAATAGAATATCACTAGTAAACTAGGAAAATAAGGATAAGAGTGGAGGATGCGTATGATTAAAAATGTTATTTTTGATGTAGGAAAAGTATTAGTGGAATATGATCCAGATTCTTATATGGAACGGTTAGGATTTGATTTAAAAACGAGACAAGCTGTGAATCAGGCTATGTTTCAAAATGCTCTATGGGAAGAATCCGATCGAGGAAAATTATCGACAGAAGAGTTATTAAAAAAATTTATTTTTAATGGTAAAGAGTACAAAGAGGAGATAACAAAAGCGTATCAGATGGTAGGAGATACGATAGAATTATTTCCATATAGTGTTGCTTGGATTAAGGAGTTAAAACAAAGAGGATATCGTGTCTATATTTTATCCAATTATGCTGAAATTACATATGAACAGACAAAAGAAAAGATGGAATTTCTACCTTATGTGGATGGTGCTGTGTTTTCTTTCCAATGTAAGTGGATAAAGCCAGAGAGAGAAATTTATGAAGAACTGTGCAGGAAGTATTCGATAGAACCAAGAGAAAGTGTATTTTTGGATGATCGACTTGATAATATTGAACAAGCACGCAATTTAGGATTCTTTGGAATTCAATTTGAGAGCTACGAACAAGCGGTAAGAGAGTTAGAACCAATATTGAATCAAAAATAGAATGGTAAGAGTGAGGCTATCATGCAAAATTAGTTTTTGTATGATAGCCTATTTTTTATTTCATAGGAAATATATTGTTGTACTAATTTGTGAAAGTGTTGCTTTCCTATGAAATAAAAAAGTCAAGTGAGAATTAATGAAA
>UQVN01000041.1 GCA_900544525.1 uncultured Eubacteriales bacterium | reverse complement strand
GGAGAGCATCTGCCTTACAAGCAGAGGGTCACAGGTTCGAGCCCTGTAGGTCCCACTAACGCCGACATGGCTCAATTGGCAGAGCAGCTGATTTGTAATCAGCAGGTTATCGGTTCAAGTCCGATTGTCGGCTTTATGGATGGATTCCCGAGTGGCCAAAGGGGGCAGACTGTAAATCTGTTGTCGACGACTTCGAAGGTTCGAATCCTTCTCCATCCATTTAACTCAATATCGCGGGGTGGAGCAGTCTGGAAGCTCGTCGGGCTCATAACCCGAAGGTCGTAGGTTCAAATCCTGCCCCCGCAACTCTTGCCCAGATAGCTCAGTCGGTAGAGCAGAGGACTGAAAATCCTCGTGTCGCTGGTTCGATTCCGGCTCTGGGCATTCTAAAGGCAAATCTTTAGAAAAAACTAAATATGGGATATTAGCTCAGTCGGTAGAGCACTTGACTTTTAATCAAGGTGTCCGGGGTTCGAATCCCCGATGTCTCATCAGAATTAGAAAAGCAGGAATTTGATTCCTGCTTTTTTTGTGCTATAGGAAATTTTTTATGCATTGCACACTTTATTTTGTTGTAGAAAATTATGAGTGTAGTAAGCCAATAAGCTTATATAGATTAGAAGGAGTGAAAAGTTTGAGACCTTATTTATATGAAAAATTGACCTCATATGAAGAGGAAAATATATATCCTTTCCATATGCCAGGACATAAAAGAAGGATTAAAAATTTAATTCAAAACCCTTATGAGATTGATATTACAGAGATCGATGGATTTGATAACTTAAATGATCCACAAGATATTATTAAGCAATCTATGGAAGAAACTGCAAAATTTTATGGAACAAAGAAAACGTTTTATTTAGTAAATGGAAGTACCGTCGGAATTTTATCAGCCATTACTGCTACTTGTAAGCGTGGGGATAAAATTTTAATGGCCAGAAATTGTCATAAGGCAGTTTATAATGCGGTTCGTTTATTAGAATTAGATCCTATTTATCTGCCACTTACTTATATTCCAGAGAGAAATATGTTTGGAGGTATTGATGAGGAGAGGCTTTGTGAAATATTAAAGGAAGAAGAGGGAATTAAGGCAGTAATTATCACATCACCAACGTATGAAGGCATTGTTATGCACATTGAGAGAATCAAAATGTGGATAAATCCTTATAAAATCCCTCTTATTGTTGATGAAGCACATGGAGCACACTTTCCGTTTTATGAAAATTTTCCCCAAAGTGCTATTAAAAAGGGAGCCGATATTGTAATTCAAAGTCTTCATAAAACAATGCCAGCCTTTACCCAAACCGCTTTACTTCATATTTGTACCGATCAAATATCAGAGGAAAAGGTACAGGATTCCATTAGTATTTATCAAAGTAGTAGTCCTTCTTATCTATTGATGGCAGGTATTGAATATGCAATTCACTATGGAATTGAGAATAAGAATTCTTTCAGGGAATATGAGAAGCTATTGGACTTCTATCGAAAAAAGATACAAGGACTAAAGCATATCTCTCTATTGGAAAAAGAAGAGCTAAAGCAATATGGGGCTTATGATTTTGATCCATGTAAACTTGTAATTTTCTTTCAGAATACAAAATTAACAGGGAATGAGATCAGTGATATTCTTTTAAAACAATATGGCTTACAAATGGAAATGTCAGAAAGGGATTATGTGATTGCCATTTCTACCATTTGTGATTCAAAAGAAGGATTTGATCGACTCTACTATGCATTAGAAGACTTAGATCGCAAGATAGGAATGGAAAACGGAGAAGATCCTAGTCATAAACAAGAAAAAATCCATGTTATAACCGATGGCCAAATAAAACGTTATCTTCCATCAGAGGCATTGCAGATGAAGACAAAGAAATGTAATTTAAACGAAGCAAAAGATGCCATTTGCGGAAGTTATATTTATATTTATCCACCAGGAATTCCTATTTTAGTGCCAGGAGAACAGATAAAACAAAGTGATATTGCATTGATTGAAAGTTATTTGGAATCAGGATTTTATGTAAAAGGAATTACAAGAGAAGAAATTCATGATATAATGAGCGTTAGCGAGCAGGAGCAGGCGAAGCCTATTCAATGCGATCGGCGAATGGCGATCATAAGCTCTGCTTATGATATAATGAGCGTTAGCGAGCAAGAGCAGGAGAAGCCTATTCAATGCGAGCAGTCAATGGAGAACATCAATAGCAACAAAGAAGAAAGTAGTGCAGTAACACGAATTTGTTATAGCATAACAGTGATAGAGGAAAATGATAAAAAAAGAGAAAGGAATTAAGTATGAGAGGGATTTTAATTTCTGTTGAAGGTCCAGATGGAGCAGGAAAGACAACTCAGATTACCTTGTTAAAAGAATATTTAGCAAAAAAAGGGTATGATAGTATTATAACAAGAGAGCCAGGAGGCACAAAAATTAGTGAGAAAATTCGTTCTTTGATTTTGGATAGAGAAAATATGGAAATGGGAAGAGAGACAGAGATGCTTTTATATGCAGCGGCTAGAGCTCAGCTTGTCCATGAAGTGATAAAACCTGCATTAGAACAAGGCAAAGCAGTTATTTGCGATCGTTATGTGGATTCCTCTGCCGTTTATCAAGGAATTGCAAGGGGACTAGGGATAGAGACTGTCTATGCAGTGAATCAGTATGCGATTCAAGGAATTTTACCAGATCTTACGATTCATCTCGATCTCAATGCAGAGGATGGAATTCGAAGAAAAAAAGATCAGGCAGAGCTTGATCGTATGGAATTAGAAACAATGGAATTTCATAAAAAAGTTGCAGATGGTTATCGACAGTTAGCAAAAAGAGCACCAGAGCGTATGAAGACGATTGATGCAACACTTTCAATAGAAGAGATTCAAGAACGTATTATTGAATGTGTGGATAATATGTTATCTGTGAATAATTTCTGAAAATTATAAAAAATGGGTTGCTATTTCCCCTAGATCTGTAAGATAATAAAAGAGTCAAGATGGAAGATAGAGTAGAAAGAGAAAACTTACAAAATAGGACTCTCATGGTTTGAGATGTAGATTCATAAAAGATTACAAAAGAGCAATGAGAAAATGGAAAGAGAGGGGTAAGTTATGGCAGATTTTAATAATATTATTGGACAAGAACAAATGATAGAGCATTTTAAAAGTGCTATTCAAATGGATAAAGTTTCCCATGCGTATATTATACAAGGGGATTATGATAGTGGGAAAAAGTTAATGGCAAGTGTTTTTGCTAAGGCTTTGCAATGTGAGCAAAAAGGGACAGAGCCATGTGATCATTGTACCTCCTGTTTGCAAGCGGATACAGGAAATCAGCCAGATATTATTTATGTCAATCATGAGAAACCGAATTCCATTGGAATCCACGATGTAAGAGAACAGATTAATGGAAGTATTGGTATTAAGCCTTATAGCAGTGATTATAAAATTTATATTGTAGATGAAGCGGAGAAAATGACAGCTGAGGCTCAAAATGCTTTATTAAAGACAATTGAGGAGCCACCTGCCTATGCGGTAATTTTTTTATTGACAACCAATCTTGGAAAATTACTTCCAACAATTTTATCACGATGTGTCGTATTAAACATACAGCCGGTAAAAGATGAATTGATAAAAAAACATTTATTATCTCTTGGTGTGGGAGAAAGACAGGCAGAATTTTGTACCGCGTTTTCTATGGGGAATGTGGGAAAAGCCATTCGAGTCGCTACATCAGAAGAATTTAATGAGATAAAAAATGACTGTGTTCATATGCTAAAATATGCAAAAGATATGCAAATATATGAATTAATACAGGCGGTGAAAGAGCTGGCAAAGTATAAATTACAAATTTATGATTATCTTGATTTTATGTTAATGTGGTATCGAGATGTTTTACTGTTAAAGGCTACAGGAAATGCCAATTCTTTAATTTATCAAGAGGAGTATTCCGCTATTCGGGATATAGGAAAACGAAGTTCTTATGAAGGGATTCAAAAGATTATAGAAGAAATTGAGAAGGCGAAAGTAAGATTACGGGCCAATGTAAACTTTGAGCTTACAATAGAATTGCTTTGGCTTACAATAAAGGAGAATTAGAATTATGGTTGAAGTGATTGGAGTACGTTTTCGAGAGACTGGAAAAATCTATTTCTTTGATCCAAAAGATTTAAAGATTGAAGTCGGACAAAACGTAATCGTAGAAACTGCTCGTGGAATCGAGTATGGGGCGGTTGTAATTGGGCATCGTGTAATTTCAGAAGAAAAAGTAATTAGTACATTGAAGCCAGTCATTCGCATTGCCACTCCAGAAGATGATGCGATTCAGTTAGATAATAAAAGAAAAAGTAAAGAAGCTATGCGAATTTGTCATGAGAAGATTCAAAAGCATGGTCTTGAAATGAAATTAATTGACGCAGAATATACATTTGATAATAATAAAGTTTTGTTTTATTTTACAGCAGATGGAAGAATTGATTTCCGTGAATTAGTAAAAGATCTTGCAGCTGTATTTAAAACAAGAATTGAGCTTCGTCAGATCGGTGTTCGCGATGAAACGAAGATTCTTGGAGGGCTTGGTATTTGTGGAAGAACCCTTTGTTGCCATTCTTATTTATCTGAGTTTGCTCCAGTTTCTATTAAAATGGCCAAAGAACAAAACCTTTCTTTAAATCCGACGAAGATTTCAGGTGTTTGTGGAAGGTTAATGTGCTGTTTAAAAAATGAGCAGGAAACTTATGAATATTTAAATGAAAAACTTCCAAATGTGGGTGATATTGTAAAGACCAATGATGGAAATTCTGGAGAAGTACAAAGTGTAAATGTACTTCGTCAAAAAGTGAAGGTCATTATCACTGACGAAAATGGCGATAAAGATATTTATGAATATAAAGTAGACGATCTTACATTCCGCCCAAGAAGAAAGAAAGAGAAAATCAATATTTCTGATGAAGAATTAAAGGCATTAGAAGCGTTAGAGCGTCAGGAAGGAAAGTCAAAACTGTAATGAAAGTAGAGCTTTTTGAGCATGAAAGAGTGGATGATTTGCATATCAAAGGATATCAGATCATTCAAAGTCCAGAACGATTTTGTTTTGGAATGGATGCAGTACTGCTATCCCATTTCGTAAGAGAAAAGAAAAATGGTGCTGTGCTTGATATGGGAACTGGTACGGGAATTATTCCGATTTTATTAGAAGCAAAAGAAAAAGGAAAGAGATTTACCGCCTTGGAGATTCAAGAAGAAAGTGCAAAAATGGCGAGACGAAGTGTGCAGTTAAATGATTTAGAGGAGAAAATAGAGATTATAACAGGGGACATTAAAGAGGCTTCCAAATTAATGAAAGCCTCTTCTTTTGATATTGTTACTTGTAATCCTCCTTATATGAATCATCAGCATGGAATTACAAATCCAGAGCTTCCAAAAGCCATTGCTAGGCATGAGATTTTATGCACACTAGAAGATGTGATAAGAGAGGCCAGCAAGTTAGTAAAACCAGCAGGAAGCTTTTATTTGATCCATCGTCCATTTCGTTTAGCTGAGATTATTGGTACATTGCTAAAATATAAGTTAGAACCAAAGAGAATGAGGCTTGTCTATCCCTACATAGAAAAAGAGCCGAATATGGTAATGATTGAAGCGGTTCGAGGAGGGAAATCTATGATGAAAGTAGAACCTCCATTAATTGTCTATAAGGAAAAAGGAAAATATACAGAAGAGATCTATAAGATCTATGGTTATGAAGGAGAGGATATTTCCTCTATGTAACCAACGTACTAAGAAAGGAGCAGTTATGGCAGGAACACTTTATTTATGTCCAACTCCTATTGGAAATTTAGAAGATATGACATTTCGTGCAATTCGAACATTAAAAGAAGTGGATTTAATCGCGGCAGAAGATACTCGTCATACAATTAAGCTACTAAACCACTTTGAAATAAAAACGCCTATGACAAGTTATCATGAATTTAATAAATATGATAAGGCAGATTATCTCGTTTCAAAATTATTAGAGGGTTTAAATATCGCTGTTGTTACTGATGCAGGAACTCCAGGGATTTCGGATCCAGGAGAAGTAGTTGTAAAAAAGGCATATGAAGCGGGGATTACGGTTACTTCCCTTCCAGGAGCATGTGCTTGTATTACAGGGCTTACCATGTCAGGAAGAGATACAAGAAGATTTTGTTTTGAGGCTTTTTTACCAACGGATAAAAAAGAAAGAAAGGCAATTTTAGAAGAGTTAAAGGAGGAGACAAGAACGACAATCCTTTATGAAGCTCCTCATCGTCTGTTAAAAACAGTAGGGGAGTTGTTAGAAGTATTAGGGGAACGTAACGTGACACTTTTAAGAGAGTTGACTAAGAAGCATGAAACTGCATTATTAACAACACTCTCTGGTATTTTAGAATTTTATAAAGAAGAAGAGCCAAAGGGAGAATGTGTTCTTGTAATGGAAGGCGTTTCTCGTGAAGAAATCGTTAAAAAAGAGCAAGAAGTGTTTGAAAAAATGAGTTTTACAGATCATGTAAACCATTATATAGAGCTTGGCGAGAGTAAGAAGGACGCTATGAAGAAAGTGGCCCTCGATCGTGGAATTAGTAAAAGGGAAGTGTACCAAGCACTATTAAATGAGGAATAATAACCAAAGGGAAAAGGATTTTACCATAAATTGGAAGAGATAATGGGAAAAATTAGGGTTTTTTGATTGACATTCTTTTGACCGTGTGTTATCTTTTCTTGGTATAATATTTTAGAAGGAGGCAAAAGAAGAATGAAGAGTACAGGCATTGTAAGAAAACTTGATGAATTAGGCAGAATCACATTGCCAATCGAATTAAGACGTAATCTGAATGTGAATGAACGTGATCCGTTAGAAATTTTTGTAGATGATGATAAAATTATCTTGACTAAATATAACCCAAGCGATGTATTTACAGGTGAGATGGAGGAACTCGTAGAATACTACGGTAAGAAAGTTTCTAAAAAGTCTATAATTGCGCTTGCAAAACTCGCTGGTTTAACAGTAACAGAATAGATCAAAAGAGAAAGCCGTTGACGAGAAGTCTTGGCTTTCTTTTTTTGCGTGATTCTCATCGTTGCGTGAAATGTGTTTTTATCGTTTATAGGAATAAAAATGATTTTCTTATAATAGATGTATTAAAAACGGAGTAGAGTAACAATGCTTAATTATATTTGGGGAATTATGATTTTAATTGGAGTGGTAACAGCCTCTTTTCATGGGACAATGGGGGCAGTAAATACCGCCTTTTTAGATTCTACAAAAGAGGCCATTGATTTATGTATTTTCATGTTAGGGGTTGTTGGTATGTGGTCGGGATTTATGAAGGTAGCAGAAAATACAGGACTCATTAAAGCCATGTCAGATCGATTAGGTTGGTTTATCCGCTGGCTTTTTCCGACGATACCAAGAGGACATAAAGCCAATGTGTATATTGCTACCAATATTATTGCTAATATTTTCGGCCTTGGTTGGGCGGCCACACCATCGGGATTGATGGCTATGAAAGAGTTAGATGAATTAAATGGGAAACGAGACGTGGCTAGTGATGATATGTGCACTTTTTTGATTCTAAATATTTCATCGCTACAATTGATTCCAATTAATATGATTGGATATCGAAGTCAATATGGTTCAGCAAGGCCATCGGCTATTATCGTTCCCGCTTTAATTGCAACTCTTGTTTCTACGCTAGTTGGTATTTTATATGCCAAAGGAAAGAGAAAATTTTCTAGGCTATAAATAAAGTTCGTCTGGATAGTGAGCTTTTTTGTTGGAATGATTGTTTTTTTGAAACTGTTTTGGTGATATTCCTGTCTCCTTTTTAAATACTTTTCGAAAATAGTCTGCACTAGAAAAACCACAAGAAACGGCGATCACTTCCATGGAGGTTTCTCCAACTTCTAAAAAGTTTTTTGCATGCTTAATTTTTACAGAGGTAAGATATTGTAGAGGAGACATACCAACGTGCTCGCCAAAAGTCCGAATGAGATGATTTTTACTCACTTCTAGTTGTTCTGCTAATTCTTCTATTCCATATAAATAAGTATAGTTTTCCTCCATAATTTGAATAGCGGACATGACAATTGGCGGGTACATAGGTTTAGATAAAGAAGTAGAATGATGATACATATGCATAAGAATAGAAAAAATATCAATGGCAAATCCATCGGACTGGGTGTAGGGATCTAGAGTTAATAAATGCTTTAGATCCTTTTTTAATGTATAATAATGATCTCCTAGAAAAAAATTTCCCTTCTTTATCGTTTCCGTTAACAGTTTATGTGTGAGATCGCCATCTAAAGATAAGAAAAAAAAGCTACCTTCTGTTTTAGCTGTCAAAGAAAAAGAAGAAAGAGGAGAGAATAGGATAGCTTGTTCTTTTTTTATTTCATATCCATAAGGAGTGGAAAGAAAAAAGTGACCTTTCTCTACTAAAATAAGAGAAAAACAGTTAGAAGAGGGGATTGGAAAAGAAGGAGATGTTTGTTTCATTTCCTTATATAAAAGAGTGTTCAGTTTTAATTGTTGTTCAATACACATAGGAAGTTGTGGCACTGTAGTATTTGACATAGTATTTTCCTCACTTTATCAATCAATTTGCGTACATCAATCATTTTTGATCCTCAATTATTTCTTTTATTGTAGCATAGGAGCAGGAGATTATGTAGTGTAACATTGGAAAAAGAGAAGAAAGAGTTTATCTATAATTGGGATGGAGTGATTCTTTCGGAAATATAAGGGAAAGAGAGAAGTCAGGCATAGTGGACAAGATAAGAGAAATAAAATAAAGAGAGCAATGAAGAAAAAAGAGGTAGGTATGAAGTTTTTATTGTATTTCTCAGATTTTTTTGTACCAATGATTATATTTTATTTAGTTGCCTATGGACTGATGAATAAGAAAAATGTCTATGATGACTTTATGGAAGGAGCAAAAGAGGGGTTTAAGACGGTTATTAAAATTACGCCGACAATTTTAGGGCTTATGATAGCGGTTGGAGTATTAAGGGCATCGGGAGCGCTTAACCTCTTTTCTGAACTGTTAAGACCTTTGGGTGAATTATTACATATTCCATTTGAAGTAATTCCTGTTTTTATCGTACGATTATTTTCCGCATCAGCAGCAAATGGGTTAGTGTTTGATGTATTTAAGGAGTTTGGAGCCGATTCTACTGTTGGGATGATGGTATCTATTATGATGAGTTGTACAGAAACTGTATTTTATACAATGTCTGTCTATTATATGGCGACGAAAGTCACAAAAACTCGCTATACATTAAAAGGGGCATTGCTTTCTACATTGGCAGGAGGAGCTATGAGTGTATTATTAGCGGAGTGGATGGCCCGATAAAAAAATGAATAAAATAAAAATTTCCATTAAATGGAAATGTAGTTTTAGAAATACTAAAATTCATTTTATGGAAAAAGAACCTACTTTTATTGTGCGACATAGTATAAGGATACATAGGGGTGTCAGAAAAAAATAGAATATGAAGGCGTAATTCTGTTATTTTTAAAAGAAATATTATGACTTTAATACTTTATTTTCCTAGCGTTATCTGATATAATATAGTTTACTGAAAAAAAAACGAAGGAAAATTTTGAATTGCAAAATATTGAAATTCACCATTTTCAAGACTTTTTATATACACATAAAAATAACACATGAAAAAGCAAGGAGGGGCAAACGATGAAATTTTCTAAGATGCCATATGAGAGAATTGATATGGAAGATGCAAAACAGAAGATGCAAGATATTATTCAAGAATTTGCAAACTGTGGATCTGGGGAAGAACAATTTGAAGTTCATAAGAAATATTATGCATTGACTGGACATATTGATTCCATGATTACGATTTCTCATATTCGTCATGATATTGATACAAAAGACGAGTTTTATGATAAGGAACAGGCCTACTATGATAAGGAAACTCCAGCATATTATCAGTTACTCGTTGACTATTCAAAATTATTATTTGAATCACCATATCGTGACTATTTAGAAGAGAAAATTGGGAAAGTTGCATTCAAGAATATGGAACTTGCTATGAAGGCAAATGATGAGAAGTTAATCCCATTAAAACAAGAAGAAAATGAATTAACAACTCGTTATATGAAATTAATTGCTTCCGCAGAGATTCCATTTGATGGAGAAATTCAGAATGTCTCTTTATTAAGAAAATATTTAACATCAAATGATCGCAATGTTAGAAGAGATGCGTATAAAGCATTAAGTGATTACTTCTTAACAGTAACCGATGAAATAGATGATATTTATGACAAGCTTGTAAAGAATCGTACAGCTCAGGCAAGATTGTTAGGATATGAAAACTTTGTTGAGTTAGGTTATTATCGTATGCAAAGAAATTGCTATGATAAGACTATGGTAGAAAACTTTAGAAAACAGATAAAAGAACACTTTGTTCCTTTTGTTCAGAAATTAAATGAACAAAGAAGAGAGCGTTTAGGACTTGAGAAGTTATCTTATATCGATGAAGATTCTTATTTCGTAAATGGAAATCCAGCACCAACTGGAACACCAGAACAGATTCTCTTAGCTGGAAAAGAAATGTATGGGGATTTATCCGAAGAAACAAAAGAGTTTTTCGATTTCATGAGTGACAATGAATTATTTGACGTTCTTGGAAGAAAGACAAAACGTGCAGGTGGATATATGACTTATATCCCAGATTTTAAATCTCCATTTATTTTTGCAAACTTCAATGGAACAAGTGGAGATGTTGATGTTATTACCCATGAATGTGGACATGCATTCCAAGGATTTATAACGAGAAACGATGAAATTGTAGAGCATAATGACATCGGAATGGAAACAGCCGAGATTCATTCTATGTCTATGGAATATTTTACAGAAAAGTACATGGAAATGTTCTTTGGAGATCGTGCAGACGATTATAGAAAGATGCATTTAGAAGACGGCTGTGCATTTATTCCATATGGTTGTATGGTGGATGAATTCCAGCATATCGTATATGAGAATCCAGATATGACTCCAAAGGAAAGAAAACAAGTTTGGAAAGAACTTGAGCAAGTATATAAGCCACATCTTGATTATGAAGGCGATCCTTTCTTTGGGGAAGGTGGATTTTGGCAAAAACAACATCACATTTTTGATTTGCCATTCTATTATATCGATTATTGTCTTGCTACAATCTGCGCATTGCAGTTTAAAATAAAAATGGATAAAAGTTATAGAAAAGCATGGGAAGATTATTTAAAACTTTGCAAACTTTCTGCAAAAGACTTCTATACCAATATGCTCCCAGCAGTTGGGTTGAAGAGTCCATTTGAAGATGGAACCGTGCAATGGATTGTGGAAAACATTGTGGAAACACTCAAACATTTTTAAGGAGGAAATAACATGAGAAAACGTATTACGGCATCATTGCTTGCGGCAATGCTTGCAATCTCGACAGCAGCCTGTGGTGGCGGTGGAAGCCAAGCATCAGGAGTAAATGAAACAATTGTTATTGCAACAGATCAGTGGAACGGTGTATTTTCACCATTCTTCTATACAGCAAATCCAGATTCACAGGTTTTTGGTGCAATTCAAGAAACAATTCTTGAACCAAATGCAAACAATGAATTAATTGACAACTTAGGACACATTGATGAAGAGGTTGTTGGAAAAGGTGATAATCAGCAGACTATTTATACAATCAAATTAAATGATGGTATTAAATTCTCAGATGGTTCTGATATGACAATTGATGACGTTATCTTTACTTATAAAGTATTAGCCGATCCAAACTATGACGGTATGTCACCATTCCGTACAGCAGTTAATATCGTAGGTATGAATGAATACTACTACGATGATCCAAATTACTCTGAAAATTTAGCAAAAATTGAAGCGCAAGCGAAAAAAGATGGAAATGATAAAGAAAAATTCATCCAGTATTTAATCGATACAAAATGTGAAGGAATGTTTGAAGACGTTTCAGAAGATCCAGATGGAGAAGATGGTCCATTCACATCTTGGTCAGATTATTTAAAAGACAAAGGATTTGAAATTTCTGAAGCAGATGCAAAAGATGAAGCAAAACTTTTACAAGCACTTGCTGAATGTGAATATGAAACAAACAAAGATAGCTATGACGCTGTATCTTACTATGAAGAAAAGTTATCTAAAGACCTTGTAGCTGATGGTTTAAGCGATGGTATCGATGTTCCAGAAATTTCAGGTATCGAAAAAGTTGATGATTTAACTTGTAAAGTAACCGTTAATGGTGTTGATATGAATGCAGAGCGTCAATTAGGAGTACAAAATATTGTGCCAGCAAGCTATTACGGTGAAGGTTTTGAAAAAGGAAATCTTGAAGGCGTGAAAGCGAAAAATGGAGAGCCAATGGGTAGCGGTCCATATAAATTCGTAAGCAATAAAGACAACGTAGTTAAGTTAGAAGCCAATGAAAACTACTGGGGTGGTGCTCCTAAAACAAAATATTTAGCATTCCAAGTAGTAGAAGAAAATCAGAAGGCAGACTCTGTTATCAATGGAGATGTTGATATTGCAGAACCATCTGCATCTACAGAAATCATTGAGAAATTAGATGGAGCTGGAATCCACTATGATTTATTTGATAACAATGGTTATGGATATGTGGCAATCAGTGCTAAGAGAATTCCAGATAAAAATGTTCGTGAAGGTTTAATGCACTTAATGACTCGTGAACAGGCAGTTTCCACATATTATGGAAAATTAGCAGAAGTAATTGAACGTCCAATGACAACAGTATTAGCTGAGTATCCAAAAGACGCAAAAGAATACTGGGGATATGATCCAGATAAAGCGTTAGAATGCTTTAAAAAGGCTGGATATGTACAAAAAGATGGAAAACTTGTAAAAGATGGAAAACAGTTAGTTGTTGAAGTCGCAATTGGACAGGCTTCCAGCCATCCAGCAACTCCAATTTTCACACAGATGAAAAACGATATGGAAAAAATGGGTGCAAGATTAAACATCACAGATACTGATCTTAGTATCTTAAGCAATCGTGTTAATAGCGATGACGTAGATATGTGGTGTATGGCTTGGGGTAATACTCAAGATTGTGATTTAACACAGTTATTCGGTAGCGAATATACAAAGAACGGTGGTTCTAACAGAACATGGATCAAAGATAAAGAACTCGATAAGTTATTAAAAGAAACAAGAGCAACTTTAGATCTTGAAAAGAGAAAAGAATTAGTTGCAAAAGAACTTGATATTATTATGAGCTGGGCTACTTATATGCCAATCTATCAAAGAAAGAATATGACAGCTTATTCAAGCAATATCAATACAGATACTCTTCCTAAAGAAGCATCTATGTTCTATAACTATAGAAATGAACTTGAAAAACTTGAGTTAAACCAATAATTTGAATTTCTTCCTTTTAGGAATGAAAGGCTCTAGTCCTTTTAGTATGGTTAGAGTAAAATAAATTTTTAACAGAGCAGAAAAGAGGCTGTTCAGTCAGGGCAGCCTCTTTCTATGATAAAACACAGGAGGTGCATGATGAAACAGTATATTATTAGACGTATTTTAACAAGTATAATCGTACTCTTCGGCGTATCATTTCTGCTCTATGGTATTCTGCGTATGATGCCGGGTGACTTTGTAGAGCAAATGACAAGTGGTAACCCATCTATTACAGCAGAACAGAAAGAAAAAATGCGAGAACAGTATGGAATCGGTGGCAATGTCGTTGAAGGCTATGTCAACTGGTTAAAAGGTGCGGTGAAATTGGATTTCGGCGATTCTTTTAAATTCAAACAGCCTGTTATGAAGGCCATTAGCGAAAGAATGTGGGTATCCTTCTCACTGGCGGCAATAGCGCTGATTATAGAGTTGGCCATCGCTATCCCGTTAGGTGTTATAGCGGCAACAAAGCAATACTCTAAAACAGACTATACAATCGTATTTTTTGCATTGGCAGGTATTTCCTTGCCATCTTTCTTCTTTGCGGCATTATTACGAAGAGTTTTTGCCATAGGCTTAAAGGTATTGCCACTAAGTGGTATGATTACAGCAAGGGCAAATTACACAGGTCTTGCGTATTATCTTGACGTAGGTAAGCATTTTATCCTTCCAATTACCGTATTCGTAATTTTAGGAATTGGTAGCTGGTTACGTTATACAAGAACAAACATGCTTGAAGTATTAAACATGGATTATGTTCGTACAGCAAGAGCAAAAGGTCTTGATGAGCGTGTTGTTGTATTTAAACATGCTTTCCGTAATACGTTAATCCCAATTGTAACATTTATCGGGGCGCAGATCCCAGCATTATTCTCTGGTGCTATTATTACAGAGGGTATTTTCTCAATCCCAGGACTTGGAAAAGCTGCCATCGATGCAGTAAATGAAAAAGACCTTCCATTCCTTATGGGATATTTAGTATTCTTAGCAATACTGACACTTTTAGGTACATTAATTTCTGATATTTTATATGCAGTCGTTGACCCTCGTGTCCGTTATAACTAGAAAGGAGGCAGAACATGGCAGATTCACAGGCACAATTGAGAAATGAAAAAGAAACAATTGAATTTGAAAAAAATCAAGTCATTCTGACTCCGGGTCAATTGATTATGAAACGTTTCTTCCGCAATAAATTGGCGATCTTAGGATTGATCATTATTATTGCAGTTATTTTATTCGCTTACATTGGACCATTTTTCTCTCCATATGGCGAATATGAACTTTTTTATAAAGATCAGAACACAGGTGTTGAATATCGAATGTCTGATAAAGAGGCGATTAAGTCGCCAAGTGTTGGTGTTAATGTAAAAGCACCAATTTCGAAAGCACATATTTTAGGTACTGATACCGATGGTCGTGATGTGTTTACACGTCTCATGTATGGTAGTAGAATTTCACTTGAATTTAGTATAGCAGTAACAATTATTGAAATGTTAATTGGTATCACACTTGGTGGTATCGCTGGATACTATGGTGGAAAAGTGGATATGATAATCATGCGTTTAGTGGAGATTTTTTATTGTATCCCATTCGTTCCGCTGATGTTAATTGTATCCTCTTTTATGGCAGCATTCGGAATTGCTCCAGAACATAAGATCTATTTCCTTATGATTATTATGGGTCTGTTTAACTGGTCTGGTGTAACTCGTATGGTGCGTGGTCAGGTGCTTACTATTCGTGAAATGGACTATATGTCTGCAGCAGAAGCATCTGGTATTAGCGTAACAAAGAAAATCTTTAAACATTTAATTCCAAACTGTATTCCAGTTATCATTGTTATGGCAACAATGGATTTAGGATCTTTTATTATCACTGAATCAACACTTAGTTATTTAGGTGTAGGTTTATCCACACCATTTGCTTCTTTAGGAAGTATGGTTAATGCGGTAAACAATCAGATCGTTATGGAAAATTACTTAAACATCTGGATGCCACCTGGAATTATGCTGCTCCTCATTGTTATGGCGTTTAACTTTATCGGTGATGGTCTCCGTGACGCATTTGATCCAAAGATGAAAAGGTAGGTGAGTATACGGTGGCAGATAGAAACGAAAAAGCAGCAAGAAAAGCAAGATTTAAAGAAATTAAAAAGTTTAATAATCAGAAATACCGTGAATACAATAAGATGAAAAGAAGAAAAAACGTTCCGGAATCTGAGTATTATACTGAAATGAGAGATGAAAACAATCTGATAGAGTTTGATAATCTTCAGACTTATTTTTATACAGATAATGGTACTGTCAAATCCGTAGATGGCGTTTCTTTTGATATTCCAAAAGGAAAGACAATCGGAATCGTAGGAGAATCAGGTTGTGGTAAATCTGTAACAAGTCTTTCTCTTATGCAGTTATTACAAGGACCACAAGGACAGATTGCTGGTGGTGAAATCCGTTATAACAAAGAAGGACATGCCATTGATATTACAAAGGTTCCAATTCGCGATATGACAAAAATTCGTGGAAATGAAATCGCTATGATTTTCCAAGAACCTATGACAAGTTTAAATCCAGTTTTCACAATTGGAGATCAGCTTGCCGAAATTATTAAACTTCATAACCCAGAAATGAAAAAAGAAGAAGTAAATAACAGAGTAATCGAACTTCTTCGTATGGTAGGAATTGCCCGCGAAGGAATTGAAAAGAGCTATCCACATGAATTATCCGGTGGTATGAAACAGCGTATTGTTATCGCTATGGCTCTTTCTTGTAACCCAAGATTGATTATTGCTGATGAGCCTACAACAGCTCTTGACGTAACAATTCAAGCGCAGGTTCTTGATTTACTTCGTCAATTAAAAGATAAAATCAATGCCTCTATTATGTTAATTACACATGATCTTGGTGTTGTAGCTGAAATGGCAGATTTGATTGTTGTTATGTATGCAGGACGTGTTATTGAAAGAGGAACAGCATCTGATATTTTCCATGATCCTAGACATCCATATACCATTGGTCTTTTAAAATCAAGACCAGTTCTTAATGAAGAAACAGGACGTCTTTACTCTATTCCAGGAAACGTTCCAAACCCAATCAATATGCCAAATCATTGTTATTTTAAAAACCGTTGTGAAATGTGCAAGGAACAGTGTAATTCACCATATCCTGCATTACGACGTGTATCTGAAACACATTATGTAGCATGTCATCTTTATGATGATATTGATAAACAATAGAAAGGGCGGTGTGAAAAATGTCAGATGAAATCAAAGTAACAGTGAATGAAGACAATGATTATATTCTTGAAGTAAACAATCTGGTAAAACACTACCCAATCAAAGCGGGTGTTATGCAACGTACTGTTGGTCATGTAAAATCCGTAGATGGTGTTTCATTTAAAATTAAAAGAGGACAGACATTTGGTCTTGTAGGAGAGTCTGGTTGTGGTAAAACAACAACAGGACGTACAATCTTACGTTTAACTGAGCCTACAAGTGGAGAAGCAATCTTAAATGGGAAAGATATCTTTGCTATGAATAAAAAACAGATGCGCGAAATGCGTCCTCAAGTACAGATGATTTTCCAAGATCCATATGCTTCTCTTGATCCTCGTATGCCAATTGGAGAAATCATTGGTGAAGCGGTGAGAGAGCATAATATCGTTCCAAAAGAACAATATAGAGACTATATTTTACAGGTAATGAGAGACTGTGGGCTTCGTGACTTCTATATTGATCGTTACCCACATGAATTCTCAGGTGGACAGCGCCAGCGTATTTGTATTGCGAGAGCATTAGCATTAAACCCAAGCCTAATCATTGCCGATGAGCCAGTATCTGCTCTTGACGTATCCATTCAGGCTCAGGTTATCAACTTAATGAAAGATCTTCAAGAAAAGAGACAGTTATCTTACCTCTTTATTTCTCATGACCTTTCCGTTGTTGAATATATCTCAGATGTAGTAGGTGTTATGTACTTAGGTAATTTAGTGGAAATGGCTCCAAAAGAAGAACTTTTCCGCTCACCAAAACATCCATATACAAAAGCGCTTCTTAGTGCGGTTCCAATCCCAGATCCAGATCGTAAGATGAATCGTACTATCCTAGAAGGAGATATTCCTTCTCCAGCAAATCCACCATCTGGATGTAAGTTCCATACACGTTGTCCAAACTGTATGGAGATTTGTAAAACAAAAGTTCCAGAATTTAAGGATTATGGCAATGAGCATAAAGTTGCTTGCCATCTCGTTGATCAACAGGAAAAAGGGACAATAGCAAAATAAGATGGAATAAAGTTAAAGTGAAAAAAAACGATAGGAATTTATTTTCCTATCGTTTTTTTTATTTATAGGAATTTATATCAAACTGCAAAAATAAGTATG
>UQVN01000040.1 GCA_900544525.1 uncultured Eubacteriales bacterium | reverse complement strand
ATAAAAAATTTATCTTTAGAATCTAATAGTTAGCAACCTAACATTTTTATTTACGCAAAGATAATGAACCATACAGAGCATTTATTCTCACATATGGGGACTATCTGCCAATATGAGAAGTTCACAAAGCATGCTTCTCATCGTTTACTAATGTGGAATTTTCCAATTTTTCATCGTTAACATTGGGAAACAAACTTCACAAGTTTCCCACATTCGCAAGCCAGAAGGAGGTGTTATCGTGTTGGAAGAATCTAAGGAGGAAAAAGAAATCCCTTTTGGAAGGCTCGTTCATTTCATTTCTCGGAAATTGAAACAGCAAAATTTAATTTCAGATGAGGATATCGGCCTTACTCCTATGCAAAAACATATTTTAAAATTTATTCTTCTTGAAACAATGCATCGAGATCTTTACCAAAAAGATGTGGAAGAAGAATTTCAAATTCGCCGTTCCACAACAACTGGTATTCTGCAACTTATGGAAAAAAATGGTTTTATTTACCGAGAAAGCGTTGCTAAAGATGCCCGATTAAAACGAATTATTCCTACAAAGAAGGCTGAGGCACTGCGAGAAAAAATTTTGGAAAACATCTTTCAAAGAGAGAAAAAAATGACACATGGGATTAAGGAAGAGGATTTAACATTATGCAGAGCCGTTCTAAAACAAATCCTCACAAACCTTACAGAAGAACAAGAAGAAAAATAGGAGGAACATTATGAATCGAAAACTTTTCAAATCCATTCGAGAATACAAAAAAGAGTCGATTCTCGCACCAATTTTCGTTATTTTAGAAGTTTTTATGGAAGTTTTAATTCCATTTCAAATGTCAAAAATTATCGATATTGGTATTATGAATCAAGACTTAAACTATATTATTAAAGTTGGTCTCTCTCTTGTTGTATTAGCAATGCTCGCTCTGTTTTTTGGTGTAAAAGCTGGTAATTATGCCGCTACTGCTGGAGCAGGATATGCCAAAAACTTGCGTCATGATATTTTTTATAAAGTGCAAGACTTTTCTTTTAAAAATATCGATAATTTCTCAACATCAAGCCTTGTAACAAGAATGACAACAGATATTACAAACGTTCAAATGGCTTATATGATGAGTATTCGTCTTTTAGCAAGAGCACCATTTATGATCATCTTATCTATGATTATGACGGTACAGCTTAATAAACAAATCGCTCTTTTATTCTTAATTACTATTCCAATTCTTGGGGGACTTCTTATTTTTATCGCTAAGAAAGCACACCCTCATTTTATTAAAGTATTTGATGAATATGATATTTTAAACAATACTGTTCAAGAAAATGTAAATGCATCTCGTGTTGTAAAAGCTTATGTACGAGAAGATCATGAAATTGAAAAATTCCATAAAATTTCAGAAGTCGTATATCGTCTCTTTACAAAAGCAGAGAAAATTGTTGCTTGGAACTCCCCTGTTATGCAGTTTACTATGTATATTGTTATTCTTTGCATTGTTTTAATCAGTGGAAAAGCGATTGTCTTTGGTTCTATGGAATCTGGACAATTAACAAGTGTTATCGTTTATGCATTACAGATACTTATGTCTCTTATGATGGTTACTTTTGTATTTGTTATGATTATGATCGCAGAAGCATCTACCGATCGTATTACAGAAGTTCTTGATGAAGTTCCAGAAATGCAAAATAAACCAAACGCTATCAAAGAAGTTCCAAATGGTGACATTGACTTCGAAAATGTAGACTTTAGTTATGCTGGAGAAGGTGGAAATCTTTCTTTAAAACAAGTAGACCTTCATATTAAATCTGGTCAAACAATTGGTATTATCGGCGGAACTGGTAGTTCAAAATCTACTTTAGTACAATTGATTCCTCGTCTTTATGATGTAACAAAAGGTTCGGTAAAGGTTGGTGGAATTGATGTGCGCGAATATGATTTAGAAGCTCTCCGCGACCAAGTATCTATGGTTTTACAGAAAAATGTATTATTTTCAGGAACTATTTATGAAAATATTCGCTGGGGTAATGAAAATGCCACAGATGAAGAAGTACAGCATGTGTGTAAATTAGCCCAAGCCGATTCTTTTGTTCAAGAATTTCCAAAAGGCTATGATACTATGATTGTACAAGGTGGTAACAACGTATCTGGTGGTCAAAAACAGCGCCTTTGTATCGCAAGAGCACTTCTTAAGAAACCAAAAATTCTTATTCTTGATGACTCTACAAGTGCTGTTGATACAAAAACAGATGCTATGATTCGTAAAGCATTCCGTGAAGAAATTCCTGATACAACAAAGATTATTATTGCACAGCGTGTTTCTTCTATTGAAGATGCGGATCAAATTATTGTTCTTGATGACGGTAAGATCAACGGAATCGGAACTTCTGAAGAATTATTGAAAACAAATGAAATTTATCGTGAAGTATATGAATCCCAAATGAAAGGAGGAAATGAAGATGAGTAATCAAAAACCTCATGGAAAACCAAAAGTTACAAAAGAGACGATTAAAACAGCAAAGCGCCTTCTTCGCTATGTAACTTCTCGTTTTAAACTTCAATTTATTGCGGTATTTATCTGTATTATTATCAGTTCTATCGCCTCTATTTCCGTATCCCTTTCACTAAAGTTCTTAGTTGACGACTTTATTCTTCCATTAGTCGGACAGCAAGATCCTAACTTTGGCGAATTGTATCGAGCTCTTGCAATTTTAGCAACTATTTTTGCCGCAGGTGTTATTGCTACTTTTATTTATAGTAGACTTATGGTTAAAATCGGACAAGGCGTTTTAAAACAAGTTCGTGATGATATGTTCGAACATATGCAAAAGCTCCCAATCCGCTACTTTGATCAAAATACAAATGGTTCTATTATGAGCCTTTACACAAATGATACGGATACTCTTCGTCAGATGATTAACCAGTCCATTCCACAGGTATTAATGTCATCCATTACGATTATTGCAACTTTTATTTCCATGCTTGTTTTAAGTCCAATTCTTACGATTTTAGCCATTATCATGATCTTTATCTTAGTCTTTGTTACAAAGAAGATCGGTGGAAACAGTGGAAAATACTTCCTTCGTCAACAGTTAGCTCTTGCTGATGTAACCGGATTTGTTGAAGAACGTATGAATGGACAGCGTGTTATTAAAATCTTCAACCATGAACGCGTATCCGAAGAAGAATTTGATGCTTTAAATGAACAACTTTTTATGGCAGCATCAAATGCCAACCGTTTTGCTAACATGATGGGACCAATTATTGGTAACTTAGGAAACCTTCAATTCGTATTAACTGCCGTATTAGGTGGAGCTTTATCCATCTTTGGTATTGGTGGTATTACCTTCGGTACAATAGCTTCTTATTTACAGTTTACAAAGAGCTTCACACAGCCATTTATGCAAGTAGCACAACAGTTTAACTCCATCGTTATGGCATTAGCTGGTGCAGAAAGAATCTTCCAAATGATTGATGAAACACCAGAAGTTGATGAAGGGTATGTTACTTTAGTCAATGCCAAAAAAGATGAAAATGGAAACATTGTAGAATGTAAAGAAAGAACTGGTCTTTGGGCATGGAAACACCCTCACCAAGCAGACGGAACTGTTACTTATACAGAATTAACTGGTGATGTTCGTTTCTCCGATATGACATTTGGTTATACCGACGAAAAAATGGTTCTTCATAATGTATCACTTTTTGCAAAACCTGGTCAAAAGATCGCATTTGTTGGTTCTACTGGTGCAGGTAAGACAACAATTACAAACTTAATCAACCGTTTCTATGATGTACAAGACGGTAAGATTCGCTATGATGGAATCAATATTAATAAAATTAAAAAAGCAGATTTAAGACGCTCTCTTGGTATCGTTCTTCAAGATACTCATTTATTTACAGGAACGATTATGGAAAATATCCGTTATGGTAAATTAGATGCTACCGATGAAGAAGTATACGAAGCAGCACGACTTGCACACGCAGATCAATTTATCAATATGCTTCCAAATGGTTATAACACTTTATTAAGTGGAGATGGGGAAGAATTATCCCAAGGACAAAGACAGTTATTATCCATTGCAAGAGCAGCCGTTGCTAACCCTCCAGTATTAATCCTCGATGAAGCTACATCAAGCATTGATACTCGTACAGAAAGCATTGTACAAAAGGGTATGGATAACTTAATGAAAGGCCGTACTGTTTTCGTTATCGCTCATAGACTTTCTACGATTCGAAACAGCGATGCCATTATGGTACTAGATCATGGTCGTATTATTGAACGTGGTTCTCACGAAGATTTAATTAAAGAAAAGGGAACTTACTATCAATTATATACTGGTAAATTAGAGTTAGATTAACGATGAGAAGAGTACTTTTTATCATTCTCATGTAAAGAAAAAGCCTAGTGATTCTCCTCACTAGGCTTTTTTTCTTACCAAAAAATCGAAAGTCCATATAGCAAACCAACTCCTGGAAGTCCAAGACAAGCTACTACAGGGATTGTATAAAGATTAATTCCCACCAAAACAGGATATCCATTTTTTGTAAAAAAAACATTAATAAAATGGATCACTAAAACTCCCAATACCGCTCTTAATATCAAGTTAATGCCCCATTCATTTCCTCTTCTTCCCAACATATTTCAATTCTCGTCCTTTTTTCTACATATATATTCAACCAAACAAATATGTATTCAAAAAACGATAAAACAACCTATTTCTTTATCCAATATATTTTAAAATATATAAATAAGAAGCATCTTTTTGATAAATCTGGAATGTCTCCATTCGTTTCCATTCTAAATGACGCTTGAATACCGACAGTGCAATGGATGGATCTTGGCTATAAATAATGGCAATCCCACCTTTCTTCAAATGCCTTTGTCCTTTTTGTAATAACAGTTCATATAATTCTTCAATTTCTTTTTCCCCTTGTTTTCCTGTTGTAGACGGCATATTAACAACAATCTCATCAAATAAATATTCATGGGAAAAGTCTTTAAAATCTCTATGAATAAAATTAATCTGTGTTCTTGCTCTTTTTGCATTTTCTCTTCCACAGTCAATGGCCTTTCCAAAGAGATCTACTCCATAGAGGGGATGCGCAGGCAAAGCAAAATTTCGTTCAATTAACATGGTACCTGTTCCACAAAATGGATCTAGTACTTGGGCATTTTCTTTTAAATAAGGACGGGCTAATTCCATAATGGTAGCAGCCGTCATTGGATTAATGGAAGTAGCAAGAATTCCTTTTCGATAAGCAAAGCGATTATCAGGAATCGTATATAGTTTTAAATAAGCGTGGTAACCACCATTTCTTCCTTCTAACAGTCGAATTTCCACTTCATAATCAGAAACAGAATTGATAAGGCGATGAGAAGACTCCTTTTCCATAGCCATAGCAATCTTCTTTGCCATAACTCGCTTTTCTTCTATCGAAATTCTTCCTCTTAATTCCACACGGAATCGATAAGAACCTCCTCCTAAATGTCTGGCTTCTAAAAATTCCATTAATCCTCCCATAAGAATAGTATGTGCCATCACTTTTGGATCCAGTGGCATATTTTTCGCAGATGGAAGTGGGAATAAAATTTCTTGCCATGTACGGATACTCATAAAATCTCTCATATCCTCATATTCTACTGCGACTCCACCGCTTATTTTTTTGCCATTGCAATGATAAAGTTGACGGAGTGTTAGTTCTGGATAATAACGATTCGTTGTTAACACAACTTTCCCTTGTTCATCATATCCAATAAAATAATGACTTTGTGTTCGTTCATATTGCCCAATTAAACTGGTAAGCTCCCGAATTTCCTCTGTAATATGTTTCTCTTGCTCTTCTGTAAATTTCTCAGATAATAAATACTCTAACCGTTCCTTAAACTTTGGCACATAACATTCACAATCAATTTTTTGAAATGCTTTTAAATAGGCAGTCTTAACAAAGAGTGTTCCTTCTTCTTCATAAGCATCCAATAGTTCTGGAAGTAGTCCTTCTAATTCTAACTCACCTATGACTCCTGCTACATTTTTTCGAACTTTTGGATCTTCATGACAAAGTAATTCCTTTAGTAAGGTATAGTCATATTGCAAAAAAGAAAGAAAAGTATCTTGATGTTCTATACTTCCCTTTAACCATTTCTTTAACTCTATTAAGTTTTCGCGAACATTTTGTCCTTGTTTTATATTATCAATAATCGTTTCCAGCATATTGCCTCCCATAGTTTTTTTATCGTATTCAGTGTACGTTTCCTATCTTTTTTTATCTTAACATTAATCTGTTTTTATGACAACCAACCTCTTTTTTATTTCCTATGGCTCATACAAAGAAAACTTCAATCATGGATTCCAATATTTCCTTACTTTCCCGTCAGAAATTTTTAAGAAATCTTGTAATTTACATTACTGGCCCTATGTCTTATAATAAAAGTAGACTACCATAAAATGGATGATCACGAATTAAAAAAATAGATATCAAAGACTTTTTTTGAAAGTGAGGAGTAAAATATGAGAACAAAAAAAAGAGTTATTGCTTTTGCATTAGCTTCTGCAATGCTTATCACAGCTATGCCAGCTTCTGTTGCCACTGTTAAAGCAGCTGCAACACCTGCTTTAACCGTAAGTAAGAAATACTTAAAAGTAGGCGATTCTTCCAAAATGTATATTAAAAACAAGACGAAAGGTGCTACTTATAAATTCACAAGTAGCAATTCGAAAATCGCTTCTATTAATTCCAAAACAGGAGCAATTAAAGGTGTCGCTGTTGGAAAATGTAAAGTTACATTAAAAGCCACTGTCAATAAAAAGACTTATACAAGCAGTGCCACTATTATTGTAAAAGAACACGCCCAAACAATTGAATTTGCTATCGATGATGAAGAGTTAACACTTCCAGTTGGAGAGGATGTTTACACATTTAAAACCGTTATGACTACAGAGACAGGTGGAAAATGTACCGATTATGATTACTTTGTTATTCCAGAAGATACCAACACTGCTGGTGCTACTATCGACTCTTCCAAAGGTATCGTAAGTGTTAAAAATCCTGGTTCCTTCCAAGTAATCGCGTATGCTTCTAATTCTTGGAACGCCATGTTTAAGAAAAATAGTTATTATGCAAAAAGTGAACCACTTACCGTTACCGTTCCTACTACACTAGAAACTTCTATGGCATCTGTAAATACGATTAAGTTAAAATCTAATATTTCACTTTCTAAATATTCAAAAGATGACTATGTCGTTACAAGTGAAGGCACTGGTCAAGTTTTAAAAGTGACTGATCTGGAACTTTCTTCCGATGGAAAAGAAGTAACTCTTACCACTTCTAACACTTTTGGAAAAGGGGATACTTATACCGTTTCTTTAGCAGCCCAAAATCTTTTGGACTCTTTTGTTGCTAATTATGGTACGATTAATAAAATTGTTGCCAATGATAACCAATCCATCGCCCCAGATGTAGCAACGCCTCTTGACTATACGATTTATGATGAAAATGGAGTGGATATTACAAAACTCTATCCACATACAATGGCAGGATTTGATTTTATTTTTGAACCAAGTAGCACTACTTTAGATGACTATGGACGTATTACACTGCCAACAAAGAGCTCTTATGCGTTCTATACTATCCGCTATACTTACTTGGATAGCTCTAATAAAAAACAAGTAATTGAAAGTAATCGTGGACGCGTTACTGCTTCTGGATCTAACTTAAAAGCATTACAAAGCTACAGTATTTCTCCAAATACGAGCTTAGACTATTCCGATGCTATCCATTCTGTAGCCGTAGGAGAGTCAAACTATAAACTCTATTGCTTATTTGAAAATTCTGTTGGTGGCACTCTTGATACATCAAAGACAACCATCAATAACTTAACCTTCACTTCCAATAACACTTCTGTATGTGGAATTGACAGAACAACCGGACTTTTATTCCCTTATAAAGAAGGTACTGCTAAAATTACGATTAGTGATGGAATCTTCTCTACAGACGTAACAATCACCGTTGGGGAAGCGAAAAAAATAAACTCTCTTGTAGCAAGTGAGTCTAATATAACCGTTTCAAACTCCTCTGGTTTAAGCAATAGCCAATCCGTTCGTTTTGAACTTCGCGATCAATACGGCTCCATTTATAAACTTCCAATTACAGGCTCTTCTTATCCAACGGCAAGAATTATATCTGGAAATGAAAATATTGTGACTGTAAACGGAAATACAATTACAAAAACTATGAGCACGATTTATACAAGCCCTTCTGGTGGTGTATTTAATTTAACATTTGCAGGCAAAAATAACGGAAGCTGTACCGTGGAAATTAGCTATGCAGGAAAAACTTCTCTCATTAATGTTGCTGTCAAACAGCCTGGGGTCGTATCCACTTATAAGCCAGAACTTTCCAATACAGTTCTTGATCCAAATGTACAAGGAAAAAATTCTGCTATTTTAAAAGTATATGCGGTGGATTCTAACGGCATTAAAATTAGCACAGTATCCGAAGGTTACTATAGCATTGTTGCCGCGGATGGAACGGTTATTGTACCAAATCAAATGATTACAGGCTCTTCTGGAGAAGTTATCGACGCAACAAAATTAAAATTAGCAGATGGGACTTATCGCCTTACTTTCACTTCTGGACCAATTACAGAATCTACAACCTTCCAAGTGAAAGCCTCCGATGCGATTATCAATATCGTTCCTCAAACTACAACATCTACCACTGTAAAAACGACTGATGATGTAGTTACTAAAATTTTCGATTGTTTTAACGTATATTTAAGTGGAAATTCTTCTGCTATTCCAGCTTCTTCTTTAGTGACTGGATCTTCTCCACTTTTATCTAATGTGAAAGTATCCTTTAACTCTTATGACTCTAGATACTTTGATAGTGCAGTAGATTTAGCCATTGGCGGAAGAGATTTTAGCAAAAATTATATTGGCTATACCGCTAGTATTCGTGTTACTAAGATTTCATTCACTTACCTTGGTCAAACCTTTACTTTTGAACCAAATCAAGATTTAACATTACGTGTTCAAAACGCTTCTTAATCTCACTTTTCCTTTGTAGAAAAGCCATTTTAATCGTGGTATCACATATCAAAAGATCTTTGGTTATGTGATACCACTTTTTTCCTCTCATGACTCATAATCCATAGAAACTCTTCCATAATTTTCATCAAGAAAACTAAACACAATCCCCCTTACAATTTGTTTCAAGATCATATATAATGTCCTTATAAGACACAATTATTTTTTAAACTTTTAAGGAGGCTATTGTTATGACAAGTGCGTACAAAAGATTATTAGATTGCTATGAAAGTATCAAAGATAGAATTCCTTTTACACCTAAAGTTGCTTTAATCCTTGGATCTGGACTTGGCGACTATGCAGATGGCATCCAAGTAGAAGCAGAAATCGATTATCATGACATTAAAAATTTCCCTGTTTCCACAGTTGCAGGTCATAAAGGTCGTTTTGTATTTGGTCATGTTGGTGAAGTGCCTGTTGTCATTATGCAAGGTCGTGTTCATTATTATGAAGGATATTCCATGGAAGATGTGGTTCTTCCAACTCGACTTATGAAAATGATGGGCGCTGAAATCTTATTTTTAACAAACGCTGCTGGCGGTGTTAATTATGACTTCAATGTTGGAGATTTTATGCTCATTACCGATCAGATTGCAGACTTTGTTCCATCTCCTTTAATCGGACCAAATATTGATGAACTTGGATTACGTTTCTGCGATATGAGCAATATCTATCGTACCGAACTTTGTACTATTATTAAAGAAACTGCTAAGGAATTACAAATTCCTCTACAAGAAGGCGTTTATATCCAGCTTACAGGTCCAAACTTCGAAACTCCTCATGAAGTAAAAATGTGCCGTATTCTCGGTGCGGATGCTGTTGGTATGAGCACAGCTTGTGAAGCAATTGCAGCAAACCATATGGGAATGAAAATCTGTGGAATTAGCTGTATTTCTAACTTAGGAGCTGGTATGAGTGAAGAACCTTTAAGCCATACAGAAGTACAAGAGACAGCTGATCGCGTTGCTCCATTATTTAAGCAACTGATTACAGAGTCTATCAAAAATATTGCAAAAACTTTAGCATAAGCTCTCTTTGGCTGTCAGGGAATTATTATTTTAAAGAGTACAGATGCTTTCCACATAAAGAAATCTTTCATAGATATTGTGTGGAAAACATTTTCTAAAAGATAAATACTATTTTTAAATATAAGCCATACTAGAAACTACATAGATAAAGGAGAAATCTTATGGATTCTTTACAACAAGTAACACACATTGACAACGTAAAATTAAATGAGGACGAAACAAAAGTAGTTATCATTGATCAGACTCAGCTTCCAAATGCAACAGAATATTTAACACTTGGAACAGCAAAAGATCTTTACGATGCTATTTTTGAATTAAAAGTCCGTGGAGCACCTGCTATCGGTATTTGTGCAGGTTATGGTATTTACGTTCTCGCTCGTACAATTGAGACAGAGGATTATAATACTTTCTATGAAAAATTTGTGGAATACAAAGATTATTTAAATTCTTCTCGTCCAACCGCTGTTAATTTAAGCTGGGCATTAAATCGTATGGAACGAGTAGTAACAGATAACAAGGAAAAATCCGTATCAGAAATTAAACAACTTCTTTTAGCCGAAAGCAAAGAGATTCAAGCAGAAGATATGAGAATGTGTAAAGCCATCTCTGAATATGGTCTTTCTTTAATTAAAGATGGTGACGGTATTTTAACACACTGCAATGCAGGACCACTGGCAACTTCTCGTTATGGTACTGCTTTAGGACCACTCTTTTTAGGAAAAGAGCGTGGTATGAATTTCAAAGTGTTTGCTGATGAGACAAGACCACTTCTTCAAGGTGCTCGTTTAACTTCTTATGAGCTTCAAAAAGGTGGAATCGATGTCACTTTAATCTGCGATAACATGGCAAGTATCGTTATGAAAAATGGTTGGGTTAACGCTTGTTTTGTTGGTTGTGATCGCATTGCAGCAAACGGAGATGCGGCTAATAAAATTGGAACAAGCGGTGTTGCTATTTTAGCAAAATATTACGACATTCCTTTCTATGTGCTAGGACCAACTTCTACCATCGATATGAACTGCAAAACAGGAGAAGACATTGAAATCGAACTTCGCAATCCAGATGAAATTCGTGAAAAATTCTATGAAAAACCAATGGCATTAAAAGAAGTAAAATGCTACAACCCTGCTTTTGACGTAACCGATCACGAACTGATTGCTGGTATTGTCACAGAATACGGAATTGCTCGTCCACCATATACAGAAAGCTTAAAAGAAATCTTTGAAAGAAAAATGAAAGAATCTTTTTAATAGGTAAAAACTGTAACTTCGAAAGAAAATTTTTAGATTACCTTATTGAAATGCAAGAAATAACGTTGTCAAACAAATACTATGATGTTAGAATGAGATTATAGTATGAAATGACTCCAAACTTAAAATCTCGCATAATATGAAGGAGGAATATATGATGAGAAAGAAATTTTTAGCCGTGTTAATGACTTCGGTATTTGCTGTAACTATGCTTGCAGGGTGTGGAAATAGCAACAGCGGTACAACAACCGCAACAAATTCATCTACAAATGAAGGACAAGCTTCTGCTGGTGATACAGAAAAAAATGAGGCATTAAATATCGCTATTGTATCCAGTCCAAATGGTGTGGATGATGGCTCTTTCAATGAAGATAACTATAATGGTATATTGAGTTTCATTGAAAAATTCCCTGATTCTAAAGTAACTCCAATTCGTGAAGAAACAGGAGTTCCTGCAAACGTTGCTGAAAAAATTTCTACAGAAGCTGCCAACTATGATGTTATGGTATGTCTTGGTTTCCAAGCTGCGGGCATTGGTACTGTTGCTCAGGACAACCCAGATGTAGACTTTATTTTAGTAGATAGCTATCCAACAGATGCAGATGGCAATACAGTAGAACTTGATAACGTATATGCTATGTTATTTGCAGAACAAGAAAGCGGTTTCTTTGCTGGTATGGCAGCTGCACTGGAAACAACAAGTAATAAAGTTGCTGTTGTAACGGCACAGACTTTCCCATCTAACATCAACTATCAATATGGTTTTGAAGCTGGTGTCAACTATGTAAACAAAAAATATAACAAATCTGTTGAATGTGTTGAAATCAAATCTTATGCTGGTTCCGTAAGCGGTGAAGATATCGGTGGTAACTACACAGGTAACTTTAACGACGAAGCAACTGGCAAAGTTCTTGGAGAAGCATTAATCAAAGAAGGCTGTGACATTATCTTCGTAGCAGCTGGAGCTTCTGGAAATGGTGTATTCACAGCTGCAAAAGAAGCTGGTAATGTAAAAGTAATTGGATGTGACGTTGATCAATACGATGATGGTGTAAATGGTACAAAAGATAATATCATTTTAACATCTGTATTAAAAGTTATGAGCTTAAACGTGGACAAACAATTAACAGCTATTGCAGGAGGAACATTTAAAGGCGGAAATGTATTATTACAAGCAGATACAGATTCTACTGGCTATGTAAAAACAGAAGGAAGAAACCAATTATCTGAAGATACAATTTCAAAACTTGATGAAGCATATGCATTAGTGAAAGATGGAACTATCGTTCCTCCATCTTCTACAAGCGACACTACACCAGAGGACTTCCCTGGCTTAAACTAATATTTTTAGAAAAAATATGACTTCTGGGACAGTTCATTGCGACTGCGATGTGCTGTCCTTTCTTTTGCGTGAAGGATATAAACTATATTATATTTTAGAACTCTTATTGAAACTCTGGGAAACACGCTTTGCGAGTTTCTCATGTTCGTAGGCAATCGTCACACTTGACTTGTTGCCTTCGCATAAATCATATAAAACAGGAGAACGCCTATGTCAGAACAATATATCGTAGAAATGCGGAATATTACCAAAAGGTTTCCAGGTATCACTGCTAATGACAATGTAAATATCCAAATAAAAAAAGGAGAGATTTATGCTCTTCTCGGTGAAAACGGGGCTGGTAAATCCACATTGATGAGTATGCTCTTTGGTATGTATGAACCCGATGAAGGAGAAATTTATATTCGTGGACAAAAAGTAAATATCTCTTCTCCAAATCATGCAACAAAATTAAATATCGGTATGGTACATCAGCATTTTAAATTAGTGTCCAACTATACAATCGCAGAAAATATTATTATGGGAATGGAACCTACAAAAAAATTTTTAGGCCTTTTCCCAATGGTGGACTTAAAAAAAGCAAATCAAGAGATACTCGATCTTTCCATTCAATATGGACTTGAAGTAGACCCAACACAGCTCATTGAAAATGTCAATGTTTCCATTCAACAGCGTGTAGAAATTTTAAAAATGCTTTATCGTGAAGCGGAAATTCTCATTTTTGATGAACCAACAGCCGTATTGACACCACAGGAAATCGAGTTCCTTTTAAAAATTATTAAAGGACTCCGCGATAATGGCAAGACAATTATTCTCATCACACATAAACTAGAAGAAATCAAACAAGTTGCTGATCGCTGTGCTATTTTAAACCGAGGAAAGTTAATTGATGTACTAGACGTAAAAACAACTTCTACAAAAGAAATGGCAAACTTAATGGTTGGACGTGAAGTTTCTTTCACTACAAATAAAAAACCAGCTCAATTTAAAGATGTCATTTTAGAAGTCAAAGATCTCTGCGTGAAAAACCAAGATAACTTTGAGGTAGTAAAACACGCTTCTTTCTCCGTTCACGGGGGAGAAATTTTTGCTATCGCTGGGGTATCTGGCAATGGACAAGTAGAGATTGCCGATGCCATCGCCGGTCTTACGAAGGCATCTAATGGTAATATCTTTTTAAATGGTGTTGATATTACGAATTATTCCATTCGTAAGAGAACATTAGAAGGTATCTCTTATATTCCAGAAGACCGTCAAGTTTATGGTCTTGTTCTTGACTTCTCATTAAAAGATAACATCGCATTAAAAACATATTATCAAGAGCCATTTTCTAGCAAACATGGCATTTTAAATCAAGCTCAGTTTGAAGAGTATGGTAATAAACTCATTGAGCGCTATGATATTCGAAGCAGTCAAGGTACGATGACACAGGTCCGCTCTATGAGTGGTGGTAACCAACAAAAAGCCATTATCGGCCGTGAAATTGAACTTCAATCTCCACTCATGATTTTCGTTCAACCAACACGTGGTCTTGATATCGGTGCTATTGAGAATATTCATAAACAGATCATTGCAGAACGTGACAAAGGAAAAGCAATTCTTTTAATTTCTTTAGAGTTAGACGAAATCATGAACTGTGCTGATACCATTGGTGTTATTTATAATGGAGAACTCCAAAAAATTGCACCTGCTGCTTCCCTTACAACAAATCAAGTAGGCGAATTTATGATGGGGGTGAAAAATAAATGAAAAAATTCTTTGTAAAAGTCCTTGGAAATGAGAAAAGACAAGCTATCACAATTCCTTTATTTTCTATCCTTATCAGTTTAATTGTAGGAATGATTTTAATTGCAGTGCTTGGTAAAAACCCATTTACTGCTTATTTGAACTTATTACAAGGAAGTGGTCTTTTCCCAAAACCAAAATACTCCGCTTATCAGGGTATGTTAACCGATTTCACAAGCTTCCTTAATATGATGACGCCAATGCTATTTGCATCTTTAGCAGTTGCAGTTGCTTTAAAAGCAGGCCTCTTTAATATTGGTGTATCTGGTCAGATGTTAACCGCTGGTTTTATCGCCTCTGTAACCGTTGGATACAGCCAATTAGTAGCACCAGTTGCCAAACCACTTGTCTTAATTATCGGTATTTTAGCAGGTGCTCTTGTGGGTTGCTTAATCGGATTTTTAAAATATAAGTTTAATATTAATGAAGTTGTATCTTCTATTATGTTAAACTATATCGCTCAATATTTATTCAGTTTCTTTATTAATACCCGTTATATTGACGATATTTCAAGACAGTCTATCGCTGTAAAAGAAGCTTCTAGACTGACTTTATTAAAAACACCAATTGGTAATTTAAAAGTGGATCTTCCTCTTGGAATTATTCTTGCAATTATTATTGCAATTGGAATGAAATTTCTTCTTGATCGCACAAGATTAGGATATGAAATCAAAACCGTTGGTTCTAATCGAGAAGCTGCTCGTTATGCTGGTATCAATGTAGGAAAAACTATGGTTCTTTCCATGATTCTTTCTGGTGCTTTAGCAGGTCTTGCTGGTGTTACTTATTACCTTGGATATGTTCAATCCATTCAGCCAAAAGTGCTTGCTTCCACTGGATTCGATGCCATCGCTGTGGCTCTCTTAGGAAATAGCAATCCAATCGGCATTATCTTTTCTTCCTTCTTGATTACTGCAGTTACAAAAGGAAGTGGATATATGAATTCTGCTTCTGGAATTGAAACAGAAATCGCTTCTGTTATCACAGGACTGATTCTATTATTTAGCGCTTGTGGTGCTTTCTTACGCCATCTCGTAAAACGTTGGAAAACAGAAATAGAAGAACAAGAACAAGCAAGAAAGGAGAGTAAATAATGGAGACAATTATTATTGATGGTTTATCCTTTGCCTTACCGCTGTTTATTATGGCAATCGGTGGAATTTATAGCGAACGCAGTGGTATTACGAACCTGGCAATCGAAGGTTTACAAGGGTTTGGTGCCTTCGTAGGTGCTCTCTTTGTTGTTCTCGTTGCTGGAACGGCAGGTACAGATTCTCAACCAATCTTTTACCTCTCTTTCCTTTTTGCAATGATTGGCGGTATGATTTACGCCTTATTACACGCTTTACTTTGTATTAAATTCAAAGCAAATCAAGTTATCAGTGGTGTCGTTATCAATATTCTTGCAATGGCACTCACTTCTTTCTTAACAAAACAAATTAATAAAAGTGTCTTCAATGCACCTTCCGATAAGTTCCAGCTTGGAGTTTCCACAAGATTCTCTATTCCTGTTCTTTCTGATATTCCTGTCATTGGGGCATTCTTTAAAAATTTATATCCATTTGAGATTATTATTCTCGTAATTGCATTTATCGCTTGGTTTGTACTATACAAAACGCGTTATGGCCTCCACCTTCGTGCTTGTGGTGATAACCCTCACGCAATTGATGCTGCTGGTAGAGATGTAGCGAAGATTCGTACAGTAGCTGTTATGGTATCCGGTGCTTTATCTGGTATTGGTGGTATGTGCTTTGCTTACTCCATTTCTGCTAAATTTTCAAGTAGTATTTATGTCGGATATGGTTACCTAGCCATCGCTGCTCTCATTTTCGGAAACTGGAAAATACTTCCAACATTAGGGGCATGTCTTATCTTTGGATTTGCTCGTTCTGCTGGATATCAACTCGTTCAAGTTCTTGAAAAACCAAGCAGTTATTCCGATCTCGTTATGATTCTTCCATATGTGCTTACGTTGTTATTGTTGATTTTCTTCTCCAAATACAACCGTTCTCCAAAAGCACTTGGGGAGATCTATGATAAAGGTAAACGTTAATTAGCAATTTATGTATGCTCCCTCTTTCTATTGAAATAGAGCTTTTTCATTCTATTCTTTACAAAAGAGGGAGTATTTTTTATACTGTGTACAAGCAATACGCAACTCACAGAAAAGAAAGGAGAGTGTTTTTATGAATATTCGTTTTATTCACGCTAGAATTTTAACAATGGAACAAGACTTTTCTATCATAGAAAATGGAGAACTTTGGGTAGAAGGAGAACGAATTACTTATGTAGGAGAGTTTATCGATACCATCATGGACTTAGATCCGGCTTTAAGTCAAGTTCAACTTCCTGTTTTCGATCGCGTTATCGATTGTAAAGGAAATTTATTAATGCCAGGATTTAAAAATGCCCACACCCATTCGGCTATGACATTTTTACGTTCTTATGCGGATGATCTTCCACTTCTTGATTGGCTGAATCAACAAGTATTTCCAATGGAAGCGAAACTAACTCCAGATGATATTTATCATCTATCCAAGTTAGCAATTTTAGAATATTTGACAAGCGGTACTACTGCCAACTTCGATATGTATTTAACTCCTGATACGATAGCTGCTGCCTCTAGAGATTGTGGATTTCGAACGGTTATGGTCAGTGGAGTAAATAACTTCTCTCAATCGGTTGCGGATATGGAAAAATGGTATCAGACTTATAATGAGCCAAACGATCTGGTTAGCTTTATTTTAGGTTTTCATGCAGAATATACTTGTTCCAAACAATTATTAGAAGATATTTCTGCTCTTGCCCACCAATATAAAGCTCCTGTCTTCACTCATAACTCTGAAAGTGCATCCGAAGTCCAGCAATGTCTTGAACGATATCAAATGACTCCAACTGTTTTCTTAAACAGCCTTGGAATGTTTGACTTTGGTGGTGGCGGTTATCACTGCGTTCATATGACAGATGAAGATCTCTCTATTTTTAAAGAACATAACATGACAGTTGTTACAAACTCTTGTTCCAATGCGAAATTAGCAAGTGGCATTGCCCCAATCCAGAAAATACTTGATATGGGAATTAATCTAGCCATTGCTACCGATGGGCCTGCTAGTAATAATTGCCTTGATATGTTCCGTGAAATGTTCTTAACAACAGGACTTGCCAAGTTACGGGAAAACGATGCTTCTGCGGTGGATGCAAATCAAGTTCTTTATGCCGCCACTGTTGGTGGAGCAAAGGCTATGGGACTCACACAGTCTGATATTTTAGCACAAGGAAAATATGCTGATCTCATTCTTCTTGATCTCCATCAGCCAAATATGCAACCACTCAATAATATTACAAAAAATATTGTCTATAGTGGTAGCAAACAAAATGTCGCTTTAACAATGGTAAACGGTAAAATTTTATATGAACGCGGAGAATTCTTCGTTGGAACAGACGTAGAAAAAATCTATGAAAAAGCCAACGATATTATTAATCGAATTAAACGCGAAGTATAAAAACAAAGACTGATAGGAAATAATATCTCCTATCAGTCTTTGTTTTTACTATTTTTCT
>UQVN01000039.1 GCA_900544525.1 uncultured Eubacteriales bacterium | reverse complement strand
AGTTTCGTAGTTCTTTTATTAATAATATGGCATTTGGCGGTTATAATCGCCAAATGAAAGAAAAAAGAACGGATAAAGATTGGTTATCGAGGGATACAAACAAAGTAGATCTTTATATTTCGCATCCTTGGTGTAATTTTATTTTTACAGTAAGTGCCTATGAAGATTTATTTCGCACGTTGTGTTCCGTTGAAAAATGGGGTAATTTAAAAAGAATGCCAAAAGATCTTTCTAAGCCGATCCTGTTGGTAATTATGGAAAGGGCGTTAAAAAATTATACCATCAATATGTAAGCCTTGGATTGGAAGATGTTAAGCTTACATTATATAAAGAAGATCGCCATGAAATATTAAATGAATTGGATCGCCAACAAGTATATGAAGATATTCAAAAATGGATGGAAAAAAGAATATAAAATTCACAATTTTTACATACCTATTTGTTATAATGAAGAAAAGAGATATGTAAAAATACTGGAGGAGTACCATGGAAAAATTTAAGATTTTAGTTGTAGATGACGAAAGCAGAATGAGAAAACTTGTAAAAGATTTCCTCGTTCGAAGTGGATTTCTAGTAGTTGAAGCTGGAGATGGAGAAGAAGCAATTGATTTATTTTTTAACGAAAAAAATTCAGATATCAGCTTAATTATTTTAGATGTTATGATGCCAAAAATGAATGGTTGGGAAGTGTGTAAAGAAATTCGCCGTTTTTCTAAAGTTCCTATCATTATGTTGACGGCAAAGAGTGAAGAAAGCGATGAACTTCAAGGCTTTGATTTAGGAGTAGATGAGTATATTTCAAAACCATTTAGTCCAAAGATTCTTGTGGCAAGAGTAGAAGCGATTTTAAGAAGGACAAGCGGATTAAATAAAGCGGATATTATTTCTGCTGGTGGAATTGAATTAGATAATGCAGCACATCAAGTGAGAATTGATGGGGAGTCAATTGAGTTAAGCTTTAAAGAATTTGAACTTTTAAATTACTTTTTATTAAACCAAGGGGTAGCTCTTTCAAGAGAAAATATTTTAAACCATGTATGGAATTATGATTATTTTGGAGATGCGAGAACCATCGATACTCATGTGAAAAAATTGAGAAGTAAATTAGGCGAAAAGGGAGAATATATAAAAACCATCTGGGGAATGGGATATAAATTTGAGGTATAAAAAGAATGAAACATTCGATTCGAATTAAATTAACGTTATTGCTAACCTTCCTCACAAGTTCGATTATTTTAGTTTCTTGGATTGTAAATTGTACGGTCGGCATGGAGTATTATATGAAGAGTGAGGAAAAAAGCCTAATAAAAACTTATCATCAATTGGAGCAATTGTATTTAAACACTTCGAATTATACGATTGATAGCAATGGAAATTTAAAAAATGAAAGAGAACAAGAAATGGATATCTTGATGTCCAATACCCATTTTAATGTATTGATTTTAAATGAGAATTTTGAAAGAGAATATCCAAAAGGGGAACGCAGCAATAAGATGGATAAAAGTATGCTTCTTTATTTGAATACTTTGATAAAAGCAAGGCCCGGAGATGGAGGAAGCATTGACAAGTTTTTTGAACAAGGATATTTAATTCAAAAAAATACGGTAAAAGATCTGGATGGTGAATATTTAGATTTGTTTGGAAGAATTGTGGATCGACAAAATGAATCACACCTATTGATTTTACGCTCCCCAATTCAAACAGTACAGGGGGCGGCGGATATTTCCAATCGACTGTTTGCCTATATTGGTATTACTATGAGTGTTATTGGGGCGATAGTGATGTTTTGGGCGAGCAAAAAGTACACAGTTCCTATTCAGGAAATGGCTATGATCGCCAATCGAATGGTTCATTTAGATTTTGATGCAAGAGTGACAAAAATTAATCAAGATGAAATTGGAAATCTTGGACGAAGTATGAATGAGCTATCCGCTAAGCTCGAAGAGACGATTAGCGAACTGAAGACAGCCAATAATGAGCTACAAAAAGATATCGATAAGAAAACACAAATCGACGAAATGAGAAAAGAATTTATTTCCCATGTATCTCATGAATTAAAGACACCAATTGCCTTAATTCAAGGTTATGCAGAAGGATTAAAAGATAATGTGAATGACGATCCAGAAAGCCGTGAGTTTTATTGTGATGTCATTATGGATGAAGCTCATAAAATGAATGTAATGGTTAAAAAGTTATTGACATTAAATCAAATTGAGTTTGGCAATAATGTAGTTCATATGGAACGATTTGATATTGTAGCACTGATTCGAAATTTAATACAAGCGTCTGATATTTTATATAAAAAAGTGGGAGCTACCGTTCATTTTGAGCAAAAAGAACCTATTTATGTTTGGGCCGATGAATATATGATTGAAGAAGTGATGTCAAATTATTTGAGCAATGCGCTTCATCATTTATCCGAAAAAGGAACAATTACCGTCCGATTTGAAACAAGAGGAAGTGAGGTAAGAGTCTTTGTTGCCAACACGGGAAAACAAATTCCAGAGGAGGAATTGGATAAACTTTGGATTAAGTTTTATAAGGTGGATAAGGCTAGGACAAGAGAATATGGTGGAAGCGGTGTAGGGCTTTCGATTGTAGCAGCTACTATGAATGCTCATGGAAAAAAATATGGCGTGCACAACTTACCAGATGGTGTGGAATTTTATATTGATCTGGATATTAACTTAACAGAAAAAGCGCAAACAGAATATTTGTCTCGAAAAGATAAAAAAGATACAATAGAAGATGAGTAGAAAACGATGAGAAACACGCTATGCGAGTTTCTCATCGTTTTCGTAGAAGGCATGTTATGGTTCTTTTCAATTAAAAAGAAAAATTTCCTTTTACACTATCATTAAATACATAATATACCATGTGTTCTTCTGGCTTTACATAAAGATCAAGAGTTTCGATATCTTTAATTTTATTTCCTAACTGTTTTACCCAAATTTCTTTTGCTGTTGTCACGAAGTCTTTTTGTTCTTTTTGAATTCCTTGATATTCTACATAAATATTTGATTTCATAATAAAGTCCTCCATTCCTTGATTTAAATGATATATCTTTTTAAATATATACCAAAATTCTGCAAAAATCAACAGATTCTATTGGAAAGAATAAGAGAAAAATGAAACTTTCAGAAAAAATATTGCAAAAGTGCATATTCTAGTGATAATATGATTAAAGAGAGAAAGGAATAGTAGAAAGGATAGTAGTAATATGATATGGAATACAATAAGAGAAGAAATACAAGCTGCGGATAAGATCGTAGTTGGAATTGGTGCAGAGTTAAGTGCCAAAAGACTTCTTCCCTATGATGCAAAAGAAATCGATGATTTTTATCAATCTATTGGTATGACACAGTATGAAATGGTAAGAAAAGCAAGTGAAGAACAAGAAGAAATGGCATATCTTCGTGATTTATATTATTTTTATTACATAAGAACTCATAAAATTCCAAGTGTTTATGATGAGTTAGCCAAATGGTTAGAAGGAAAAGATTATTTTATTATTACAAGCAATACAGATGACTTTATTTATTGTTCTTCTTTTGATGAGGCTAGAATCGTATCTCCTTGTGGAACAAGAAGACTCTTTCAGTGTTCTCATAGCTGTAGCCATTCTCTTTATCCATCCAAAGAGCTAATGCTTGCCAAATTAAAGGAATATGAGGAAACAAAAGAGACGAGCCAAATTGCCTGTGGAAAGTGCAAAGAACCACTAGTGTTTAATGTCCGTACAAAAGAAAATGCTTCCAACTATATGGAAGAAGGATATTTATCTCAATGGAGCGTTTATACGAAATGGTTACAAGGAACATTAAATAAAAGATTTGTTGCGTTAGAGTTAGGAGAAGGGTTTGAACAGCCAACACTTTTTCATTGGCCATTTGAACGCCTTGTTTATTTTAATCAAAAGGCAAAGTTAATTCGTGTTCATAAAAAGTTGTCACAAGTAGGAGAAGAACTAAAGGAACGAGCCATGGCAGTTCCAATGGATTCGATGGAGTTTTTACAGAAAGGGGAATCATATGGTAGCAATTATTGATTATGATGCAGGTAATTTAAAAAGCGTTCAAAAAGCGTTTGAATTTCTAGGAGCCGATGTGGTAGTTACAAGAAAAAGAAATGAAATTTTAAATAGCGATCATGTCATTTTACCAGGAGTCGGTGCTTTTGGAGAGGCTATGGAGAAGTTAGAGCAATATGATCTTGTGGATACGATAAAAGAGGTTGTAAAAAGAAAGATTCCCCTTCTTGGAATTTGTTTAGGAATGCAATTGTTGTTTGAATCTAGCGAGGAATCCGATGGGGTAAAAGGGCTTTCTTTATTGGAAGGAAAAATTGTGAAAATCCCAAAAAAAGAAGGCATAAAAATTCCGCATATGGGATGGAATGGTTTGGAATTAAAAGGGAAAGCTACTTTATTTCAAGGACTTTCAAAAGAACCATATGTCTATTTTGTACATTCTTATTATTTAGTTCCTAGTAAGGCAGAAGATGTGGTAGCGGTAACAGAATATGGAACAAATCTTTCTGTGGCAGTGGAACATGAAAATCTTTTTGGATGCCAATTCCATCCAGAAAAAAGTGGAGAAGTAGGGCTAGAAATTTTAAAAAATTTTTTAAAGGTTTCAAAATAGTGATTGGATGAAAAAGTCTGTTAAAAGAAGAAAAGCAATTGGTAAACAAGTGATAAGAGTTGCCAAAACAGAACAATAGGAGGAACGATATGCATACAAAAAGAATTATTCCTTGTCTAGATGTCAATGGTGGAAGGGTTGTCAAAGGGGTCAATTTTGTCCATTTAGTAGATGCAGGTGATCCAGTAGAAGTGGCAAAGGCATATGATAAGGCTGGAGCGGATGAACTGGTATTTTTAGATATTACGGCTTCTTCGGATGCAAGAGAAATTAAATTGGACATGGTAAGAAGAGTAGCAGAAAGTATTTTTATTCCGTTTACTGTTGGAGGAGGAATCCGAACGGTAGAAGACTTTAAGGCGATATTGCGGGAAGGCGCAGACAAAATTTCCATTAATTCTTCGGCTCTTGAACAACCTTCTCTTATCAGTCGAGCAGCGGATAAGTTTGGGAGTCAATGTGTCGTTGTCGCTATCGATGCTAAAAGAAGAGAAGATGGAAGTGGATGGAACGTCTATAAAAATGGTGGACGAGTGGACACGGGACTTGACGCCATAGAATGGGCAATAAAGGCCTGTGAGCTAGGTGCAGGTGAAATTCTTTTAACAAGTATGGATTGTGATGGTACAAAGGCAGGGTATGATATTGAATTAACGAGCCAAATTGGAAAAGAAGTTTCGATACCAGTGATTGCCTCAGGAGGGGCAGGAAGGAAAGAACACTTTTACGATGTGTTAACAAAAGGAGAAGCAGATGCAGCCTTAGCAGCTTCTTTGTTTCACTTTAAAGAGTTAGAAATGAAACAATTGAAACAGTATTTAAAAGAAAAAGGAATTGCTATTCGGTTATAGAAATATAGAAACGATAAAAAACGTGGTATCAATAGAATAATTATATTCTATGATACCACGTTTTTTGTTTTTTATTGATCTTTTTTCATGTTATCACGAGCAGCAGAGAGCATTAATTTAATACGATTTAATTGGTTTACTTCAGAGGCTCCTGGATCGTAATCGACAGGAACAATGTTAGCTTCTGGATGCTCTGCACGAAGTTGTTTAATAACACCTTTTCCAACAACATGGTTTGGAAGACAACCAAATGGCTGAGCACAAACGATATTTTTGGTACCACTGTGAATTAATTCGAGCATTTCGCCAGTTAAGAACCAACCTTCCCCTGTCTGATTACCAAGGGAAACGATGCCTTGTGCATACTCAGCAATTGTTTTAATATGTACGGGTGGATCAAAACGATGGCTGTTTTCTAAGCATTTTCTAAGGGTTTTACGATATTGTTCTAATATCCAAATACCAGTATTACTGATAATAGCTCCAGTCAACGGTTTTCCAAGGTTTTTATGTTTGAAATTGCTGTTATAGAAACTATACATAAAGAAATCCAATAAATCTGGAACAACAGCTTCTGCGCCTTCTGCCTCTAATAAGTCCACAAGGTGATTATTAGCAGCAGGAAGGAATTTAACAAGGATCTCTCCAACAATACCAACTCTTGGTTTTTCTTCTTCTGTAATTGGAAGGTTATCAAAATCATGGATAATGCCTTTAATATTTCTTTGGAATTCGTTAAATCCGCCTTTTTCCAAAGATTTCTGGCAGATTTTAAGCCATTTTTCATGGAGGGCATTTGCAGAGCCTTTTACGACCTCATATGGGCGTGTACGGTAAAGGACACGCATAAATAAGTCACCATAAATCAGAGCTTGGACTGCTTTATGAATCATAGGTAATGTAAAGTGGAAGCCTGAATTTTTTTCAAGCCCTTGTACGCTAATAGAAACAACAGGAATTTGTGGAAGACCTGCTTTTCTAAGAGCACGGCGAATAAATCCAATGTAATTTGTCGCACGACAGCCACCGCCAGTTTGAGAGATGACTAAAGCCACTTTATTTACATCATATTTTCCAGATTTTAATGCTTCCATCAATTGTCCAACGACGATTAAGGATGGATAGCAAGCATCATTATTGACGAATTTTAAGCCGGTATCCACAGCGGATTTATTTGGATCTGGAAGGATATCTAAATTGAGTCCACAAGAGCGAAGGGCAGGGAGCAGTAAATCAAAGTGGATTGGAGACATCTGTGGACAAAGAAGCGTATAGTCTTTTGACATCTCTTTTGTAAATTCCACACGTTGGAAAGCAGCAGAAGAAACTTTTGGTTCCACATGATGGCTTTTACGGACTTTTACTGCACTAATTAAAGAGCGGATACGAATTTTGGCTGCTCCTAAGTTGCTTACCTCATCAATTTTTAATACTGTATAAATACGATTAGACTGGGTTAAAATATCAGAAACTGCATCGGTTGTAACAGCATCAAGTCCACAGCCAAAGGAGTTTAACTGAATCACTTCTAATCGTTTGTTTGTTTTTGCATAGTTTGCCGCAGCATATAAGCGAGAATGGTACATCCACTGATCGGTTACAATTAATGGTCTTTCTACGGGAGCTAAATGAGAAATCGAATCCTCTGTTAGAACCGCAAGTCCATAAGAAGTAATCAGTTCAGGAATACCATGGTTGATTTCTGGATCCACATGATAAGGACGCCCGCATAAAACAATTCCGTGGCGATTATGGGTTTCTAACCATTGAAGTGTTTCTTCTCCTTTGACACGAATATCATTGCGAACGGTTGTTGCTTCTTCATAAGCAGCATTTAAGGCTTTCATTACTTCCTGCTTTGTTAAAGAATAGCGCTTAGAAAGGCAGGCATAAAGCTGATCACCCAATGATTTTTTATTATCAAGAGCAAGGAATGGATTCATGAAATTCACGTTGTATGTTTTAATTTCTTCCATATTGTTTTTGATATTTTCCGCATAAGAAGTAACAATTGGGCAGTTATAGTGGTTATTGGCATCTTTAATTTCTTCTTGTTCATATGGAATACAAGGATAAAAAATATCTTTAATGCCTTGTTTAATGAGCCATACAACATGACCATGAGAAAGTTTTGCTGGATAACATTCTGATTCACTTGGAATGGATTCAATCCCCATTTCGTAAATCTTATGGCTGGATTCTGGAGATAAAACAACGCGGAATCCTAATCGAGTAAAGAAAGTAAACCATAATGGATAATTTTCATACATGTTAAGGACACGAGGGATTCCAATCGTACCACGACTAGCCTTTTCTTCAGAAAGAGGTTCATAGTCGAAAACACGTTTTAACTTATATTCAAATAAGTTTGGAATCTGACCGCTTGTTTTTTCTTTTCCAATACCACGTTCACAACGATTACCAGTAATAAATCTACGATTTTGGCCAAACTTATTGATAGTAAGTAAACAATGGTTGGTACATTTTTGGCATCTTGTCATACTCGTATCATAAGTTAACTGGTTGATTTCTTCGATAGAAAGCATAGTAGTTGGCTTTTCTACTCGTTCTTTGGCGATTAAAGCAGCGCCAAAGGCACCCATAATACCAGCAATATCAGGGCGAACTGCATTACATTCAGAAATTCTCTCAAAACTTCTAAGAACGGCATCATTATAGAAAGTACCACCCTGAACGACTATTTTTTCACCAAGATCTTTTGGATCGGTTAATTTAATTACTTTTAGCAACGCATTTTTTATAACAGAATAAGCAAGACCTGCGGAAATGTCTCCAACAGAAGCGCCTTCTTTTTGTGCCTGTTTTACTTTAGAGTTCATAAATACAGTACAGCGAGAACCAAGATCGATTGGATTTTTTGCAAATAAAGCAAGCTTTGCAAAGTCTTCAATTTCATAATTTAAAGATTTGGCGAAAGTTTCAATAAAGGAACCACAGCCAGAAGAACAAGCCTCATTTAACATAACATTATCCACAACGCCATCTTTGATTTTAATGCATTTCATATCTTGACCACCGATGTCTAAAATACAGTCTACATTTGGTTCAAAATAAGAAGCTGCATAATAGTGAGCAATTGTTTCTACTTCACCAAAATCTAATAAAAGAGCCGATTTAATTAAAGCCTCACCATAACCAGTGGAGCAAGAAGCGGCAATTTTTGCATCGCTTGGAAGCTGTTCATAAATCTCTTTAATTGCATCAATACTTGTTTGTAATGGATTTCCTTTATTACTGCCATAATAACTATAAAGAAGTTTTCCCTCTTCATCAATTAAAGCAACTTTCGTTGTCGTGGAACCGGCATCGATTCCAAGATAGCAGTTGCCATGGCAGTCTTTAATATCACCACGAGCGATGGCAAAGCGATTATGTTTATCAAGAAAGTTTTGATAGTCTTCTTCATCACGAAATAGAGGTTCTAATCGATCCACTTCGTGGGCAATTTCAATTGTTTTATCAAATTGATGACAAAATTTATCCAAGGAAAGAACAACAGATTCGTCTGCATTTAAAGCGGCACCCATGGCAGCGAATAAATGAGAATTTTCAGGATCGATTGTTTCTTCTTCTGTTAAATTTAATGTACGGACAAATGCCTGTTTTAATTCTGGGAGGAAGTGAAGAGGACCTCCTAAAAATGCAACATGTCCGCGAATTGGTTTTCCACAGGCAAGGCCACTAATCGTTTGATTGACAACTGCTTGAAAAATAGAAATTGCTAAATTTTCTTTTGAAGCACCTTCATTGATAAGAGGCTGAATATCTGTTTTTGCAAATACACCACAACGAGCAGCGATTGGATAAATCGTATCGTAATTTTTGGCATATTCATTCAGTCCTGTGGCATCGGTTTGAAGAAGAGATGCCATCTGATCGATAAAGGAACCAGTACCACCTGCACATACACCGTTCATACGTTGTTCAATTCCATTTGTAAAGTAGATAATTTTGGCATCTTCACCACCTAGTTCAATAGCCACATCCGTCTGTGGAGCAACTTTTTTCAAAGCTGAAGAAACACAAACAACTTCTTGGCAAAATGGAACTTGTAAGGAATCTGCCAAAGAAAGACCACCAGAACCTGTAATGACAGGTGAGACTTTAATATCTCCTAGCTTTTTCAGAGCTTCGGTGAGCAAATTGGCCAATGTTTCCTGAATATTCGCAAAATGACGTCTATAATCAGCAAAAAGAACTTGATCTTGAGTTTCATTTAAAATGGCGACCTTAACGGTAGTAGAACCGATATCAACGCCTAAATAATATTGTTTGTTTGATTCCATAAATCAAATTAGCTCCTTTCTTCTATAGGTTTCTCTATTTCTCTATTCAAGCAACATGTTTCTACCTATTAAAATAGAGACGCATAGAATCGACTTTATTATACAAAAAAATACTTGGATTTACAACTAAATAAAATTGGAACACATTCCCAATTAATGAATAGAATAGTAAAAAAACGAGGATTTTATATGAGAGAAGAGAAATCAATTCAGTGTAATGGTACAATTTATGTGGTACAAGAAGGTGATACCATGTATAAAATTGCTAAAAAGTTTCGAATAAATCTGGAAACAATTATGCAAAATAATCCTTATTTAAATGTTTTTAATTTAAAAATCGGAGATGAAGTGTGCCTTCCGCTGAAAAAAATTCCTGCTATTGAAAATAGGTATCCATATGTGGTAAAATCACATCAAACTATATGGGATATTTTAAAAGAACATCAAATAAGTTTTGAGGATTTAGCAAAGGGTAATACAGTCGTCAAAGAACTTTCCTTGCCAGCGGGGACTGTTTTGATGATTGACAAAAAAAATAAAGTTGCCTATAATTTAGAATAGGGAATAGAGTGGGTATTGGTACCCACTATCAAAAAAAAGTACAAGCTAATGCAAAATTAGTGTAGAAAGGAAGTCCACTCATGATAAGAGTTTTTCGGACGATTGATGAGTCGATTCATCAAGTAAATGAAATATATGATGGCTGTTGGGTGGCATTGTCTGCACCATCGGCGACGGAACTTTTAGATATTTCAAATCGATTTCATATTGATATTGATCATCTAAGAGCTCCTCTTGACGAAGAAGAACGTTCTCGTATCGAAGTGGAAGAAGAGTACACATTGATTATTGTGGATATTCCTATGATTGAAGAACGAAAAGGAAAAGATTATTTTATTACGATTCCTTGTGGTATTATTTTAACAGAAAATCTTATTTTTACGGTCTGTTTAATAGAGACTCCAGTATTAGAAGTTTTCATGGATGGGCGAGTGCGAAATTTTTGGACTTTTAAGAAGACAAGGTTTATTTTACAGATTTTGTATAAAAATGCGAGTATGTATTTACAATATCTAAGGAATATTGATAAAAAGAGCGATGAAGTAGAAAAGAAACTTCATATTGCTACAAAAAATAGTGAGTTAATTGAATTATTGGAATTACAAAAAAGTTTACTTTATTTCTCCACATCACTTCGTGCCAATGAAGTTGTGTTGGAGAAAATGTTAAAAATTGAACGAATTAAACAATATCCAGAAGATGAGGATCTGCTAGAAGATGTTATTATCGAGAATAAGCAGGCGATTGAAATGTCACAACTTTATAGTGGGATTTTAAGTGGAACAACGGATGCTTATGCATCTATCATATCCAATAACTTGAATATTGTGATGAAGTTTTTAGCAATTGTAACAATTGTAATGTCCATTCCAAACGTAATCGGTTGTTTTTGGGGAATGAACGTAGGAGGAATTCCATATGCGCATGATCCAACTGGTTTTTGGAAGATAGTTATTTTCAGTTTGGTAATCACGATTATCGGTACGATTTGGTTACAAAGAAAAAATTTATTTAAATAATCCCATCGTTTCGATGAAGGAAGAGAGGATAAGTATCGAATGAATCCAATTCAAAAATTTTTAAATAAGATGGAGAGAAAGTTTGGTCGATATACGATTCCTAACTTACCATTTTATATTGTTGTGTTATATGCCATTGGATTTGTATTACAAGTTGTATCTCCTAATATGGCGGCTATGTGTTATTTAAATCCATATGCAGTATTACACGGACAAGTTTGGCGTTTGGTGACATTTTTAATTGTACCACCATCGGATAATTTGATTTTTATATTATTTGTATTGTTATTTTATTATAGTATTTGTCAATCCTTAGAAAGAGTATGGGGATCGTTTCGGTTTAATGTATATTTCTTTACAGGAGTAATAGGAACGATTCTTGGAAGTTTTATTCTCTATGCGATTACAAAAAATCCCTATATTTTTATGGGAACTTATTATTTAAATATGTCATTATTCCTTGCATTTGCTGCAAGTTTTCCAGATATGGTAGTATATTTTATGATGATATTACCAATTAAAGTGAAATGGCTTGGTGTTTTAGATGCCATTTACCTTTTAATCGCCTTTATACAAGGCGATATGGGAACTCGTATTTCAATTGTGGTTGCAATGCTTAATTTCATTTTATTTTTTGCAGGCACAAAAAATTACAAAAAGATTTCTCCAAAAGAAATCAGAAGAAAACAGACATATCGAAGGGAAGTCGATCATGCTTCTATAAAAGCTGGACAACCAAGACATCGCTGTGCAGTTTGTGGAAGAACAGAATTCGACGATCCAAATCTTGAATTTCGGTATTGTTCTAAATGTGATGGCGATTATGAATATTGTCAAGATCATTTATTTACACATACACACATTAAGAAATAACTAAGGAGAGTTCAGACGATGAAGAAAACAAAAATTATTTGTACAATGGGACCAAACACAGATGACCGTGAGTTACTTTTAGAACTTGCGAAAAACGGTATGGATATTGCGAGATTGAACTTCTCACATGGTGATCATGAAGAGCATTTAGGTCGTATGGAAAATATTCGCTGGGTGCGTGAGCAGACAGGACTTCCAATTGCAATGCTTTTAGACACACAAGGACCAGAAATTCGTACAGGTGTATTAAAAGAGGGCAAGGTAACACTTGTAGATGGTCAGAAATTCACATTAACAACAAGAGATATTGAAGGTGATGAAACAATCACATCTGTAAGCTATAAAGGACTTCCAAACGATTTAACAGTAGGAAATCGTGTATTAATTGATGACGGATTAATTGGTTTAAGAGTAGATGAAATTGCAGATACAGAAATTAACTGTACTGTATTAAATGGTGGTCTTTTAGGAAGCAAAAAAGGAGTTAATGTTCCTAACGTAAGCATTAAGCTTCCTGCTATCACAGAAAAAGATAAGAGCGATATCATTTTTGGTGTTCAAAACGATATCGACTTCATTGCAGCTTCTTTCGTAAGAAATGCAGATGCAATTAGAGAAATTCGTGCAATTTTAAAAGAACATGGTGGAGAGCACGTTGCAATCATCGCTAAAATTGAAAATAGCGAAGGTATTGATAACTTTGATGAAATCCTTGATGAAGCCGATGGTATTATGGTAGCCAGAGGAGATTTAGGTGTAGAAGTTGAAACTTGTGAAATTCCTCATATCCAGAAAGATTTAATCAGAAGATGTAATGAGGTTTATAAACCAGTTATTACTGCAACTCAGATGCTTGATTCTATGATTCGTAACCCACGTCCAACAAGAGCAGAAGCAACTGACGTTGCAAATGCAATCTATGATGGAACAGATGCTATTATGTTATCTGGTGAAACAGCAATGGGTAAATATCCAGTAGAAGCAGTAAGAACAATGCGTGAAATCGCAGAAGAAACAGAAAAATATACAGTAAAACATCAAATTGGTGAATACCGTCATAGATACGTAAGAAGAAACATTTCTAGTGCGGTTGCTTACGCTGCTGTAACAACTGCTGCTAACTTAAATGCTGCTGCAATTCTTGCACCAACTATGTCTGGTTTCTCAGCAAGAATCGTATCTAAAAACCGTCCAGAAGCGAGAATCATTGGTTTAACACCATCCGATCAAACTTGCCGTAAAATGCAGTTATACTGGGGCGTAACACCAATTAAACAAAAAGAAACATTCTCTGTTGATGAGATGATGGAAGCAGCTGTAGAAACAGCAAAAACAACAGAATTCGTAAAAGAAGGAGATACTGTTGTATTAACAGCTGGTGTACCAAGCGGAAAAGCTGGTGTTACAAACATTATGAAAGCTATTGTTGTTGAATAATTAATAGAAAAGTAGTGAGTCCTATAAGAGCATTAGTGCTCTTATAGGACGATATTGTTATTTATAGTAGAACCTAGGAGTTATGGAATGATTTTATATAAGAACTTATATGTTGGAAATTGTTTACAAAAGAATAAAGATAGAGTCATTCGTAAGATGAAAAAAGGCAAGGTCGTATTACGCTTATTTTGCGTGACCTTGCCTTTAGGTTCTCATGGACTTCTTGAAATTTATCCCTATTATGAGTTACAACAAAATTGGTTAAAAGAGCAAAATCCAACGATAGTGGGGATTGCTAAGAGTAGAGAAGAAGCATTTTTATTAGTGCAAGAGATTGTTGGAGAAGTTTATCAAAAAACAGGTGGATTTGATGTAGATGGTTATTTGAAATTAGAGTAAAAGAAGGGGGCATTATGATTATTCATATTGTGATACTGTTGTTAAAGATCATAGGAATTCTTTTGCTCAGTATGATAGGTCTCATTCTTTTGGTATCGATTATAGTTTTAGCATCACCAATTCGGTATCGATTTCATGCAGAGTATTTGGAGAATGAGCAGCCGCAAGGACTTGTAAAAGTGACATGGCTTGCGCATATTTTATCGATACAAGTAGAGTATAAAGAAAAAGAGTTCGTTTATTTTGCAAAAATATTTGGAATTCAAGTTTTTCCAAAAAAGAACCCAAAAGAAAAAACGAGAAAAAAACAAAAACCTCTTCCAGAGACGATTGGTTATTTAGAGAATCCAGAAGAAGAGGATGAAAAAGTAGTAACGAAGAAAACTACGGTCAAAAAAGAGGGATTCAAGGAAGAGGTAAGGGAAGAAGAAAACTTACAAGAAGAAGATAAAATTGAAAAAAATTCGGAAAAGGAAATCATAGAAGAAAAATTTCCGCCTTTATTAATAGAACAAAAAGAGTTAGAGCAAACAATAGAACAACAAAAAAGGAAAAGAAAACAAAAGATAAAGAAGCCAAGTCTTATTCAGAGAATAAAACAAAAGGTAGAACGCATAAAACAGTTTTTTAAGGCAATTCCAAAAAAAATAAAGACAATCAAAAAGACGTGGAATGCGAAAAAAGAACAGTTAAAACAATATCGAGAATTTTATTTAGAAGAAGAAACACAGTTGGCATTAAAAAAGGTCAAAAAATTAGTGCGAAAGTGCGGTGTCCACACATTACCAAGAAAATTTGAGGGAATGGTTCATTTTGGAACAGATGATCCAGCATTAACAGGACAGATTTTGGGCATTTTATCTATAGGAATGCCAATTTATAAAGAACATTTAAAAATAGTTCCTGCCTTTGATCAAGCGATATTTGAAATTCAAGTGCGTGGAAAAGGACGAATACAAATCGGATATTATTTGTACGTTGTACTTGTTGCAGTGCTTGATAAAAATATAAGAAATGTTATAAAAGTCGCAAAGAAAAAATTAAAATAGGAGGAGTTCACTTATGGCCAATAACAATAATAATGATTTTAGCTCAGCAGTAGGTGCTTTATTTAAAGGGATGGATAGTTTTATTACAACAAAAACAGTTGTTGGAGAGCCACAACAAGTTGGAGATACGATTATTCTTCCGCTTGTGGATGTATCCTTTGGAGTAGGTGCTGGTGCATTTTCTAATGAAGATGGAAAGAAAAATAACGGCGGAGGTGGTTTAGGTGGTAAAATTACACCAAGCGCTGTTTTAGTGATTCAAGACGGGCATACGAAATTAGTGAATATTCGTAATCAAGAAACCATTACAAAAGTACTTGATATGGTTCCTGATGTAGTCGATAAGGTAAGTGGGTTTTTCTCTGGAAAAAAAGAAGATGAAATAAGAGAAGAAGATTTATTTAACGATACAGAAACAAAAAAAGAAGAATAAAGAAAAGATAGAAAAAAGCGAGATCAGAAAAAATAGGAAAGGTTTCGCTTTTTTTTGCATATAATAAGGTAAGCAGAAAGGGAAAGAGCAGACCATAATGAAAAGAGTGATCGGATTTGCATTATTTTTTATAGCTTTTGGTATGCTTTTAGCGTGTCTCGTCACGAGTAGCCTAACAAAGTTTCTGTTGACAACTTGTTTTTTTATCGCATCTTATATGTTATTTTTCCGATGTTAACATTTTTATTATAGAAAGCAAAGAGTGCTTTGTACATTCTTTGGGCTGTTAGGTTCCGTTATCCAATAGAAGCATGGTTTGTGTATTGTTTTAGAGTGATTAAAAAAAGCCACCCAAAAAGGGTGGCTTTAACACGTCCGAATCAATTAAGCACGTTCTACTTTGTTAGATCTTAAGCAAGAAGTACATACATACATCTTTTTCGCTGTACCATTAACGATACATTTAACTGATTTAACGTTGGATTTCCACATTTTGTTAGATCTTCTATGAGAGTGGCTCACAGCGTTACCAAAATGAGCGCCTTTTCCACAAATTTCACATTTAGCCATTTGTCCGCACCTCCTTACTTGTACTGAGTCCGTAGACTTACAACATATAAGATTCTAGCAGATTTTGGACTATTATGCAAGTAAAAAAATAAGAAATTTACAAAAGGTTTTAAATTTGGAAAAAAATTGTTTCAATTTATAAGAAAAAAGGGTATAATGTATGTGATAGCGATTCCAATTGGTTTGAACAATGGGATAGGGAATAAAGAAACCAAGAGGTTAGAGGAATCGTTTAGGATACCTCGGCTACGAAAAATGTAAGCCAAAGAATATTAGAATGGAGGTAAGTAGACGATGAAAGGTCATATGAATACAAAGAATGGTAACATCATTATAGAAAATGAAGTAATCGCTAGGTATGCAGGACTCTCTGCGGTAGAATGTTTTGGCATCGTTGGAATGGCTGCCGTTAGTGTAAAAGACGGACTTGTAAAGTTATTAAAAGGTGATAGTATTACAAAAGGTGTCAATGTAGTAGTGACAGAAAATCGCTTAACCATTGATTTTCATATTATTGTAGCATATGGTGTTAGCATTTCAGCTGTGACAGAAAATCTGATGTCTACAGTTCAGTATAAGGTGGAAGAATTCACAGGCATGGAAGTCGATAAGATCAATATTTTTGTGGAAGGTGTCCGCGTTTTGGACTAATGAAACATCAAGGAGGAAATTACAGTGATAATTAATACATTAGATGCGGGTATGCTAAAAAATATGTTTTTAGGCGGTGCATACCGCATTGAGGCAAAAAAGGAATACATCAATGAATTAAACGTATTCCCTGTGCCAGATGGTGATACAGGTACAAATATGTCTATGACAATTATGGCAGCTGCAAAAGAAGTGAATGCCTTAGAAAATCCTACAATGAAAGAACTTTCAAAAGCAATTTCCAGTGGTTCTTTAAGAGGGGCAAGAGGAAATTCAGGCGTTATTCTTTCACAGTTATTCCGTGGATTTACAAAAGAAATTGTAAAATATGAAACTCTTGACACAAAAGCCGTTGCTTTAGGGTTTGAAAGAGCGGTAGAAACGGCTTATAAAGCTGTTATGAAACCAAAGGAAGGTACTATTTTAACTGTTGCAAAGGAAACGGCTGTAAAAGCACAAGAAGCTGCAAGACATATTACAGATTTTGCGGAATTTGGTGCAGTTGTCTTAGAACACGCAGAGTATACATTAAGTCAGACACCAGAGATGCTTCCTGTTTTAAAAGAAGCAGGTGTTGTGGATTCGGGTGGACAAGGTCTTTTAGAAGTATTAAAAGGCGCTTTTGATGCTATGCTTGGAAAAGAGCCAGATTATGAAATTAAACCAGTAGAGAAGGCAATAAAACCTGTCATTTCAGAACAGACAAAGGACATTCCAGCAAATATTACATTTGGATATTGTACAGAATTTATCGTTATGCTTGAAAAAGAGTTTAACGAAGATACAGAACGCGAATTTAAAGAATATTTAACTTCTATTGGAGATTCCATCGTTGTTGTATCCGATGATGAAATCGTAAAAGTTCATGTTCATACAAATCATCCAGGACTTGCCTTTGAAAAAGGACTTACTTATGGTTCACTGACAAGAATGAAAGTGGATAATATGAGAGAAGAGCATGAGGAAAAACTCATTAAAGATGCTCAAAAGATTGCAGAACAGCAAAAAATGGAAGAAGAAGCGAAGAAAAAAGCAAGTACTCCTCAAAAAGAGATGGGCTTTATTGCGGTTTCCATTGGTGATGGAATTAATGATATTTTTAAAGAACTAGGGGTTGACTATATTATTGAAGGCGGTCAGACAATGAATCCTAGTACGGAAGATATGTTAAATGCCATTGATCAAGTAAATGCGAAACATATTTTTATTCTTCCAAATAATAAAAACATTATTCTTGCAGCAGAACAGGCAAGAGAGCTTGTAGAAGATAAAGAGATTATCGTCCTTCCTACAAAGACAATTCCACAGGGAATTTCAGCTGTTATTAGTTATGTGGAAGAAGAATCTGTAGCGTCTAATACAGCAGCCATGAAAGAAAGTATCGAAGCTGTAAAAACAGGGCAGATTACGTATGCTGTTCGTGATACAAGTGTGGACGGAAAAGAGATCCATGTAGGCGATATTATGGGAATTGATGACACTGGAATCAAAGCGGTTGGCAAAGAGATTGATGAAACAGCTTTAGAGCTTTTAGATTCTATTGTAGAGGAAGATTCAGAAATTATTTGTTTATACTATGGAGAAGAAGTCAAAGAAGCCGATGCAGAACGTTTAACTGCTCGTATTCAAGAAAAATATCCAGAGTGTGATGTAGAACTTCAATATGGTGGACAACCAATTTATTATTATGTAATGTCAGTAGAATAAATATGAAATAAT
>UQVN01000038.1 GCA_900544525.1 uncultured Eubacteriales bacterium | reverse complement strand
TCATTGATATTATTCTTATATAAAATAGCTTTCGCACCGTAAATTGCCTGCACGCCACCACTCACTTCTAAAACGTCAATAGCTCCAACTTTCTTCAATGCTTCTTTATCGACTTTGGATACGTCGATAACATTCACACGCAAACGGGTAATACAAGCATCTACATCTTCAATGTTCTCTTTTCCACCTAATGCTTTAATAATAATGATAGATTCTTCTTTTAAAGAGGACTTTGTTGTCACTTCTGGCTCTTTTTCTTCCTCTTCTTCTCCACGTCCTGGCGTTAAAACGTTGAATTTGGTAATCAAAAAACGAAATAAGAAATAGTATACAAATGCCCAAGCAATCCCGAGTGGAATCTGTAACAACCAATGTGTCTTATCATTTCCTGGTAAAATACCAAATAATAAGAAGTCAATTAATCCACCTGAGAATGTATTACCAATAGAGATATTTAAAATATCGGCTAACATAAATGCAAGGCCATCTAAAATAGAATGTATCACATAAAGCCATGGTGCAACGAATAAAAACATAAACTCCAATGGCTCTGTAATACCAGTAACAAAGCTTGTCAATGCCACACCTAAAAATAATCCTTTGTATTTACTACGACGGATTTTGGGAACACAATGATACATAGCAAGTGCCGCTGCTGGTAATCCAAACATCATCGTAGAAAAACGTCCTGCAAAGAAACGAGTTCCTTCTGTGAACAATCCAACATGGCTTGGATCGGCTAATTGAGCAAAAAAGATATTCTGAGCTCCAACAACTGTAGCTCCATTTACAATTTCAGTTCCACCTAATGCTGTATACCAAAACATTGGATAAATCATATGATGTAAACCTACAGCTCCACATAAGCGCATTAAAAATCCATAAAAAAATGTTCCAATTGGACCTGCTGTGGAAATTATATCTCCTGTACTAACTAATAACTGTTGTACCGGAGGCCAAATTAAATAAAATCCTACACCAATAAAAACAGCAGTAAACGAGGTAACAATTGGCACAAAACGAGAACCACCAAAAAATCCTAGAATTTGTGGTAACTGAATATTTTGATATCGGTTATGTAACCATACTGCAATACACCCAACAACGATAGCGCCTACAACTCCTGTATCAATTGTAGTTCCTTCTTCACTAAAAATTCCAATTAATGTGGAAATTGTCATTGTCATAACAAGATAACCAACGACTCCTGCAAGGGCAGCTGTTCCTTTATCTTTCTTCGCCAATCCTACACAAAGCCCCATACAGAGCAACAATGCTAAATTATTGAAAATAGCACTTCCTGCGCCATTCATTACTTTAAAAATAGTTTGTAAAATAACATTATCTAAAAATGGATATGTAGCAATTGTCGTAGCATTAGAAAAAGAACCACCAATTCCAAGCAATAAACCAGCTGCTGGCAAAATAGCAATTGGCAACATAAAAGCTTTCCCAATTTTTTGTAATTGTTTAAACATTCACTCTCATCCTCTCTATTTACTTCTTACACTTTTAACTTTTCTACCTTTCTCTTTCCTTAGACACTTTCTTCTCTCCAATCATCTTTTTACTTTTTGATTATTCTCTAATAAATTTTTAATGATTTTTTAGCAAGCCGTATCTAAAAAATTCAAATTACATAGTTTTGCTTTTTATTTCTTTTCACAAGAAAAAATTACATCTTCTGGAGTAACAACATCTCCTTGTTTCTTTTGGAACTTTAAAGCACATTGTTCCTCTGGAGTAGATACTAAAACCATTGTATCGGTATATAAGCCTTTTTCTTTTAATATAGATAAATCTACTTTGACAAGCACATCCCCTTTCTTCACGCTCTCTCCTTGTTTGATTAGACAATCAAATCCTTCTCCACCTAAATTTACCGTATCAATTCCAATATGAATCAAATATTCAATACCATCTTTATCTGTTATTCCAAAAGCATGTCCTGTTGGAAAAACAGCTGTCAATGTTCCATCACAAGGTGCCTTAAAAGTGCCTTCTTCTGGTACAATGGCAATTCCTCGTCCTGCTAATCCTTGAGAAAATACAGGATCTTGCACCTCGCTTAAATTTTTTACTATTCCTTTCACAACAGCATTTACTTCAACACCTTTTTTCTTCTTAAAAAATTGAAACATAGTTATCTCTCCTCTTCTTCCATAACGTTTCATAACCGATCAACGAACATCCATCTTTATTCAACCCTAATTGATTATACTTGCTTTCTTTAATAGTTTTCTGAACCTACTATACCTTAATTGATTGGTATTTTCAAGCGTATTTATATTTCTGAAAATACTTTCAATACATCCAGAAAAAACCCCATTTTTCTACCAAAAGAAAAAGAATATTCTTGTTTATCTTGCACAATAAATGAAAGTTTTTTCAACTATAAATATTCTTTTGATTCCTTTTACTTCTAATATCAAAAATATTTTATTCTCTATTTTTATGAACATAGCCGAGAATACTCTCGGCTTTAGCCATGAGAGGAATCATCTATACATATGTTAAATATAGACATAAAGTGTTAGAAGAACAAGTAGAAACTAAACTAGTAGAAATATTACAACAGATAGCAAGGGATAATGCTTTTCAAATATTGAAGGTAAATACAGATAAAGATCATATACATTTATTAATTAACTGTTCCCCTCAGCACTATATACCAAATATGATGAAAGCAATGAAAGGCGTTTCAGCTCGATTGCTTATGAAAGAATTTGGTCACTCTCTTAAAAGGAAATTCTCGGGAGGTCATCTATGGAATCCATCCTATTTTGTTGCTGCTGCATCTGAAAATACAGAAGAACAGATTAGAAAATATATACAAAATAAAAAAGCAAATGCATGAATGGGAAATTCCGTATTTAGGTAAATGCATTAAATTACCAAAATTAGGACTTGTTAAAACAAAGGTTTGCAAGTAGTCAAATCTGTAGTTGTTGTGGTGAACAATTTCCTATCACAAAAGACTTATCTATAAGGAACTGGATTTGTCCAAATTATAATAGCAAATTGGATAGAGATGTGAATGCAGTACTTAACATATTAAATGAGGGATTAAGGTTACTTTCGCTATCGTAATATGGACTAACCGTAAGAACTTACGGGGATAGCTTGGTAAATAATGCTTCGTTAGAAGCCTGTTCCCAAGAATCTCGTCACTTTAGTGATGAGAGTTTCAATTTGTTAAGATATTTTTATTAGACTTTATTACTAATTAGTGATATTTTGTTATTATGAACAAAACAAACGAATGTTAAATGAACAAACTACTATTTAAAATAATCAATACTAGCATAACATGTAAGAGAACTTACAATAACTATTGAGAAAGACTATTTAGAAAGAGGAAATACATATGATAGAAATTATTGAATTTACAGACCCTGTCTGCACTTGGTGCTGGGGTAGTGAACCAATTCTTCGCAAACTAGAAACCCGTTATTCCAATGATGTAAAAATTGGGTTTGTTATGGGTGGACTCGTAAAAGATATGAACGATTTTCAAGATGAATTCAACGGTATCGGTGGGGAGAATGACCTTTCAAAAGTAAATGAGCAAATCGCGTCTCATTGGATTAAGGCATCGGAGCATCATAAAATGCCAGTGGAAACAAAGGGATTTTCCCTTTTTACAAAAGATCATACTTCCACTTATCCATCAAATATCGCCTATAAAGCAGCACAATTTCAAGGCGAAGAAATTGCCCATCGTTTTTTGCGACGAATTCGAGAAGCTGCTGCTACAGAAGCAAAACAAGTCAATCGACTTGATGTACTAAAGGAACTTGCTTCTTCTGTCGGTCTTGACGAACAGCAATGGCTGATCGATATGGAAAACGGACGAGCCGAAAAAGAATTTGAAAAAGATCTTGCACTCTGTCAACAATTGCAAATCTATGCCTTTCCTTCTTATCTTGTAAAAGATGAAACGGGCAAAGGTATTTTACTTCGTGGATTCCAGTCTTATGAAACATTTCAACAGGCAATTCATCAATTAAGCGATGGTAAAATAAAAGAAACTCCTAGAAATCCACAACAATCACTTGAATCAAGAGTAAAAGAACTGATTTTAAAATATGAAAGTATCACATTGTTTGAACTAACCTATATTTTAGAATGTTCCGAACAAGAACTATCACCGGCTCTAGAACGTCTCATCTCTAAAAATATAATCAATCAAACAACCGTTGGAAATGGATATTTTTTAACCATTTCTAAACGATAAGAAATTTTCCATCAATCGTCATAAACTTTAAAATCATAGTTTCTGACCTGTTTTAATGAAAATGAAAAGCCCGCTTTGCAGGCTTTTCCTATTTATATAAGCGTTTCCTTACGCTTTCATTCCTCTATCTTTTCATACTCTTCATCAGAAACAGGCTCACACCATTCATTGGACGTTTCCTCACCCGGAACTTCTATGGCAAGATGAGCAAACCAACTATCATGGGCTGCTCCATGCCAGTGTTTTACTTCCGGTGGAATCACAACCACATCACCTGGATGAAGTTCTTGTGCTTCCTTTCCATATTCCTGATAATAACCACGTCCTGCGGTACAGAGTAAAATCTGACCACCACCTGATTTCGCATGGTGGATATGCCAATTGTTTCGGCATCCTGGTTCAAATGTCACATTTCCAATTGGCACGCCTTCTGTGGTAAGCATATTCAAATAGCTCTGTCCTATAAAATATTTTCCAAATGCTACATTCTTCTCTCCAACAGGAAAAATACTTACTTCTTCTGGTTTCATTTTAATTTTCTCCTATCTCACTTTATATCGCAGCCATACGCTGCCTCCCTCTTTTATTTCTACGTTTTCCAAGAAAAAACCAACCGCTTTTGCAGGTGAAAAACCTTCCTTTGCTGAAAACAGTGATGGTGTTTCTATCGCTCCATCTGCTGCCGCCGCAATAACGACACTGAGCTCATCACACATACCGGCCTGAATGAATGACCAGTTTAACACACCGCCCCCGCCTAACATTAAAGTCTCAATGCCAAACAGTTTTTTCAGTTTTTCCATAGCAAGTGTGTAATCTAGTGCATCTTCCCCAGCGATAATATAAGAAATTCCTAACTTCCTTAAAAAAGATTTATACGCATTGCTCGCTTTTTTCGTTAGTATCTCTAATACATGAGCAGTCGTATCCACATAAGTAAGTGTGTTGCTCTTCCATCCTAACTTTCCAGATGGATCAATGGAAACATAATACATTCCAGCATCTGGCCTAGCTACGAAGTCACCTTTTGGTACAGGTGCCGCATTTTCGTCAAGCTCCGGTTTCTCATAAAACGTGAAATTGTCATCTGTCGTCACACGACCCGAAAGCCATCCTTGATGTTTATAGTAGGGATTTTTTCCAAATGCAATATCATAAAAGACATCTCCCGCAAGTTTTCCTTCCGATGTTTCCATATAATCGCCCATGATTTTCCCATCTAGAGACATCATCATATGGCAGAAAATATAAGGTCGATTCATTTTTTATGCCCTCCTATGACTCACTTTCCGCTAAACACTGGGAATCCACTAAACTCTCCATAATCCTTTAGAGGCTTCATCTGTTTCAATGTTTCCATATCTTCGTCAGAAATCATAAAATCAACCTTGGCATTTTCGCTCATATGGACTGGATTAGCAGTTTTTGGAAGTGGAACTGTATCAAGTTGTAAATCATAACGAATACAAAGCTGTGGAACTGTCACATGATATTTTTCAGCCATTGTTGAAATTTCTGCATTTTTCAAAATTTTTCCGTGAGCCACAGGAGAATACGCTTCCACTAAAATATCTTTTTGACGGCAATATTCCATTAAATCCACAGGCGTATTTCCGATATGAACGAGAAGCTGATTCACCATCGGTGCAACGGTACAAGAAGAAAGAATATTTTCAACATCTTCTTCCTTAAAATTAGAGATACCGATTGCTCTTAACTTCCCAGCTTTATAGGCATCTTCTAACGCCCGCCATGCTTCCTGATTTCCTTTTGCATAATCACCGCCTCGAAAATCTGCCCATGGCTGTGGACTGTGGATCAACATCAGATCAATATAATCTATCCCCAGCTTTTGCAAAGAACCATCGATTGCCTCCACAGCTTCCTCATATGTTTTTATCTCAGCTGCCAACTTTGTAGTAACAAATAGCTCCTCTCTAGGAACACCACAGCTTCGGATTCCTTCACCGACTCCTCGCTCATTTTCATAAGCCTGTGCTGTGTCAATATGTCGATATCCCAATTTTACGGCTTCACAAACGGCTGTTGCTACCTGCTCGTCTGAAATAAACCATGTTCCCAGTCCTAACTTAGGGATTTTCACTCCATTTGAAAGGGTGTATGTTTCTTCTAAAATCATAGGATTCCCGCTCCTTTCTATTTACAATCTATGTATCATTCCTATATCTGACAGCCTGTCAGACACGCTCCATCTATTTTCTATAAATTTACTCCGCTATTTGTAAGCCATTTTCGAATCAATGTCTTAGAATTGCTGACACTGCTACCACGAATTGCTAGCCCTTTCTCAACCTTTACTCCTGAACAAATACGCCGAATGTCTTCTTCACTCGTTCCTAATCCACTTCCTTCATGGGTACAAAAAGGTCGAATCGTTTTTCCTGTAAAATCAAAATGTTCTAGAAAGGTAAATACTGCCATCGGCATAGTACTCCAATAGTTCGGATACCCCAAATAAATCACATCATATTCCTGTAAACTCTCTGGATATTGCTTTAACTGCGGTCTAGCATTCCGCCTCTGATCTGCCTGAGCCTGTGCAATACATTCATTGTAATCCTTAGAATATTCTTGCAATGGTTCTATCTGAAATCTATCAGCCCCTGTTAACTGTTGGATAATACTAGCAGCTATTTCTGTATTCCCTATTTTTAAATCACGGATAACACCATTTACATAATTCTCATGTCGTCTAGAAAAATAAGCAATTAGTTCTGCCATTTACACCACTCCTTTCTTACGTTCTAGCCTCATTATAATCCCATTTTTATTGACATGGAATCTCCCAAATGTTATTTTAGTATTAACTTAAAGTTTATACATGGAAGGGTGATGTACTATGTTTAATCCTCAACTCACTGTCTTTGTTTCTGTGGTGGACTGTGGCAGTTTTACAAAAGCAGCCGAAACCTTATTTATTTCTCCTACGGCCGTGATGAAACAGATCAATGCCTTAGAAAAACATCTTAATCTGAAACTGTTAGAACGAAATTCCCATGGGGTTCATCCAACACTGGCAGGAGAAATCATTTATAAAGACGCAAAGTTTTTATTTGAATATTCGAAACGCTCCATTGAAAATGCAAGAAAGGTTATGGAAAATGCAGATTGTACGTTCTGTGTTGGCACTTCCATGCTAAATCCAGCCAAACCTTTTATGGATTTATGGTATCAGGCTAGTCAGGATTTCCCAAATTATAAGCTCCATCTCGTTCCTTTTGAAGATAACCATGAGGGAATCCTTTCTGAAATTGCACAGCTTGGGGAAAAATTTGACTTTCTAGTTGGCGTCTGTGATTCTAAAATGTGGCTGAATAAATGCAATATGCTTTCTCTTGGACGCTATAAAAAAATGTGCGCCGTATCCAGAGAACACCGCCTTGCCAAAAAAGACCATCTTGAAATATCGGATTTATATGGCGAAACGCTCATGATGGTAGCCAAAGGCGATTCTGGCGTAAATGACTTTATACGAAATGATCTAAACCGAAATCACCCAGCTATCCAGATTGAAGATACCCCACATTTTTATGATATCTCTGTCTTTAACCGCTGTGCAGAAACAAATAATGTGCTGCTTACATTGGAATGTTGGAAAGAGGTACATCCAGCCCTTATCTCGATTCCAGTGAACTGGAATTACAGCAGTCCTTATGGCTTGTTATACGCACTTGAGCCATCAAAAGATGTACAAAGATTTGTTGATCGGATACAGGAAATTCAAAGAAAATAGATTCAAAAAAACACTTATTATTTTTATCATATTTATAGTTTGATACAACTCTTACCTTATCTAAAATATTTATCATGCAATAAAAAACGAGCTATCATAAGAAGCCTCTTTCTTCTTATTGATAGCTCGTTTTCTATCTCTTATATTATTTTTTACTCAAATCGTATCCTATTTTATCAGCCTTTTAATCCGCTTTGTGCAATTCCTTCTTCAAATCGAGATTGCATGAACAAATAGACGAGAAATGGTGGTAAAAACGTAATTACCGCACACGCCATAGAAAGACCAACATCGGTATCATACTGTGTCTTTAATGTAGTTAAGGCAACTGGCAATGTTCGCATCTCTTCCTTTGTTGTAACAATTAAAGGCCATGTAAAACTATTCCAAGCACCAATAAAAGCAAAAATTCCAACGGTTAATAATGCAGATTTAATCAGTGGTAGAATCATTTTTACTAAGATAGCAAGTTCTCTTGCTCCATCCATTCTAGCGGACTCAATGACTTCCATTGGAACTGCTAATATGGCTTGTCTTACAATAAATACTCCAAGCGCTGATGGAAGTGGTAAAATTAAAGCCCAAAAGGTATTAATCATATCCATTCCTCTTACAACCGTATACATTTGGATTAAAATCGCCTCTCCTGGCACAAACATTGTAAGGGTAACTAATACAAAAAGGAATTGACTCCCTTTAAATCGTAATCTTGCAAACGCATATCCTGCTAGACAGCTCGTAATTAAAGTTAAAATTACTCCTGCTACTGATACAAACAAACTGTTCATAAAATAGCGAAAGATTTCTGGTTTGCTAAAAATCGTCTTATAATGCTCAAGTGTTATTTCACTGAAAGAAAAATGAAAATCATACGCATTTAATGTACTTTTAAATGACATGAAAAACATATAAGCAAACGGCAGGATACAAATTAAAATAATGAGTAATAATAGAATTACTTCGATTCCATTCCATACTTTCTTCATTGTGTCCTCCTATAATTCTGATGTTTCTTTTTTCATCAACCCTCGCTGTAATAACATGACTCCAACGACAACAAGGAAAAATACATTGGATATTGCCATAGCATACCCTGCTTTCCCACTTTTAAATGTTAAATCATATAAATACATAACGAGTGTCGTTGTAGACATAGAAGGCCCACCACCTGTCATAGTGTAAACTAAATCAAAAATTTGCATTCCACTTGCAACGGCAAGAAAGAAATTTAAGATAATAGCTGGTTTTAACATTGGAAGTGTAATTTTCGTAAACAGATAAAATCCATTGGCACCATCCATTTTTGCTGCCTCATAATAATGATCGGAAATGGATAAAACGGAGGATAACATTAAAATCATATAATATCCCATGCTTTTCCAAACCACAATACAAGCAACGGTAATCAGTGCTGTTGTACTACTACCTAACAACATATTTGGCTCTATTCCAAACAGATGGAAAAACTTTTGAACAAGCGCATTATTTCCATTTAAAATAGCTTTCCAAACGGTTCCTACGACAGCACTTGATGATAATACTGGAATAAAAATAGCTGCTTTTGCTAATTTCCCGAGTATTGTATTTCTTCTCTTAGCAATGAGGGTTGCAAAACAAGTAGATAACACAATCTGAGCTGGTACAACGAAAATAATTAAAATCACTGTTGTTTTCACCGCTTGATGAAGTTTTGTATCACCTAGCATTTTTTTATAATTGTAAAGTCCTCCCCATTCTGGAACTCCAATTAAATTATATTTTGTAAAGCTATAACGAATTCCAATAAAAAGGGAAACTCCAACAAAAACAAATAAAATAGCTAATATAGGAAAAATATAAGCATATGGTCTAACATTTCTCCCTATCTTTTGTGCCTTCTGCAATTTTTGCATTTTTTGTTTGTTTTCTATTTTCATGAGTCATACTCTTCCCAATACTCATCTAAGACACCATTTGCATAGTCTGCGGCATCTTTTAACGCCTGTTTTACTTCTTTTTTCCCTTCCATAACTGCTTGAATTTCAGAAGCATAGTTTTCTAAAATTTCACTTCCAGAAGGTCCTACTTGTACGCCTCTCCATTTGTCTTTATCTTCTGTTACAATGCGTTCCATTTCTGGTTCTCCTGCATAAGCTTCTGACGCTGTAAGAGGTGCTCCTGGTGCGATTTTATGATATTCTGTCATAAATTCAGATCCACAAATATATTTGATTAACTTCATCGCTAATTCTTTATGTTTACTACTAGACATAATAGAAAGACAATCAGATGCTCCAAACGTTCCGTATTGTTCGCCCTTTAAAGAAGTAACATATCCCCAATTTAAATCTGGATAACTCTCAGAAAACTTCGCCTGCTGATTTTGAGTAGAGCGCGCTACACCAAAGGCTGCTTTTCCTTGTCCAAAAATAGTAGAAAACGCATCTGTTCCAGCAAGAGATAATACATTTTCTGGCATATAGTCTTTTAAAGACTTGAAGAATTCAATTGCCTTTACACCATTTTCATCATCAAAGCGGACACTCTTATAATCATCATTATAAATATCGCCACCTGCCTGCCATAATAAACTATAAATATAGGCATTTAACATATAGAGGTTACTCATATCTCCACTGTTTAAACCAACAGCATATCCATATTGATCGATTTTTCCATCACCATCCGTATCCTGTGTTGCTTCTTTTGCAATTCTTGCAAAATCTTCCCATGTCTCAGGAGCTTTTTCTCCTAGAGCTGCTAAAATATCTTTATTATAGAATAATACAAATGGAACTCCTGTCATAATTGGCATTCCATAAAGTCCACCCATCATCTCACCTTTATCAAGATAGAGATATTCCTTATAATCATCTTTTGTTAAATAGCTGCTTAATTCTTCAATTGCACCAGAGGCTATGTAATTTGCATACATTTCTGCATAAAAATATCCAATATCTGGGCTTTCGCCTCCACTTAATGCAACACTCCATTTTTCTGTATAAGTATCCCAAGGAATTAATTCAATATCAACTTCACAGTTGTTTTCCTCTTCAAAATTTTCCAATAGCTTTCCAAAATTTCCTTTGGTATCACTATCAAGAGGAGGCATCCACATCGTAAGTGTTGTTTTTCCATCTTCGTTGGCATCTTTCCCTGCATTGCCACATCCTGCTAATGCCCCCACAACCATAGTAAGACAAAGAGCAATACTCATTAGTTTTTTTCTCATATTATCTTTTCTCCTTCTAAAAATAAATCATTTTTGTCATGATATCAAAAACGCTTTATTAAATTCTTTTCCATGGGATTTTGTCATATCCTACTATTTTTGTCAAGATATTAGTCACTTTCTTAACAAAAAATATATTAGTCCTTCTTTTTAGATTCTGAAAAACTGTTACCATTTTTTCTTCACATCTGCACAATGCCTTACTTTTAATGCACACCGAAGTTCAACAAAACATCCACATACACGACACATTCCATTCATTATTTTTTCACATTGTCCACAAATACGCAAACGACGTTCATATTCCTCTTGGGATACTCGAACCTCCTCCTCTAAATTGGCAATATACTGTTCTAAATTGATCCAATATTCCTCTTCCTCCCCTTCCCTTAGTAAGCATTTTTTACAAACTCTTAATGCTTCTTTTCTACTATCCATACAAACCTCCTCTTTATTGGCTACTTGACTCGTTGTCTTCCTGTAAACAAAAAATAGCTCCTACTTATTGATAAGTGCGAGCTATTTTTATGGTGAAAACTTTTTATGGTTTCATAGGACTATATTTGATTCTAACGGCAATATTTTGATTATAGTTACCAAAATTCTTACCAAAAATTGTAACGCCACCTATATTTTTTGCATCTTCACGAACTTGAATTTTAAATCGAATGGAACTTTTGTAATTTAAGGAGAAATGTGTAATATCTACATCAGAAATCTTTAATCCATCAATAAAGGTTCCTTCTTTATTAATAACTAACATTTTTAAAAGACCGTATTGATTCCAGTTTGGGAACCACCAATCTGGTGTAAAAATACCTCGTACATCTCCATAATCTCCTGGACTCGTCCATGTTCCAATTTCTTCGTCATTTAAGTGGAATGTAATATCAGAAGGCCAATCGTTATTAATTCCTGGTGCTTCACTGCTGATTTCCAAAGAAATGGTAATCTGATCGATTTTTTGTGAGACCGGCAGAAGATTTGGAATAATATATTCCACATATCCTTTTGTAAACCAAATAATCTGTGCATTTACTCGTTCTGGACTAGCAAAATAGCGTGGATCATCCACTTCTCCAATCATCGCATCTCTTGTGGCGATTCCACAAGTTGGAAATACTCGATAATCCGAATAATGCCCAATAGGAACTTCCGTTGTGTAGATCTCTTCTTTTTCTTCTTGATTATCAACCGCTAATTCAAACAAAATTTTATCCACATCAACACGACAAACCTTTTGATTTCCATGTCCTGTATATTCTGGTATAATTTTTACAATACCGCTATCCTCTAACTTTTTAATATGATTCGTCAATGCTCCATTTGTAATTCCAAGGCTAGACGCGATTTCATTCATATTCATTTCTCGATTCTCTAAGAGAAGTTTAATAATATTCACTCTAACTTCTGAACCAAGAGCTTTAAAAATTTTTAGTCCTTCTGCTAGATTCCTAATGTGCAACATACTTCTATCCCCATATCTTTTCTTAAATTTGACTATGAATTTAGTCTATCACAAGTTTCCCCCAGTATGCAATACCTGTTTCGTAAAATCCTGTCACACAAAGGTTTTCTCGATTTTGTTCAAAGTCATAACACCGATGTAAAATTCCTTCTTTCAATATTTTATCATCTTTTTTTAAAAAAACTCTTTTAGAACACATCTGCTCATTTTCCTTTTGTTCCAACGATAAAATCTCCCATTCCCCTTCTGCTTCCTCTAAGGAAACCCTCTCATTCACCTCTCCTTTATATGGCTCAGGACTAAGCAGTGGCCAACCATTCTGAAAAAACATTCTTCGTATCATCATAAAATGGGCTTGATAACTATTTCTTTTTTCTTTCTCATCATACGTTCGATAAATTTCTGCACCATCTCGAATATGATGGACAAAGAAATAAGTTTTTGTCACTGGATCAAAATAAGGAACGCCATGGCCTGGGCCTCGAAAGCCACCCCATCTCCACAAACTAGCTCCTCCGATCTTCTCTTCCCATTTTTTCTCCATTTCAAATTGATAACTTCCCGCTAACTTTCTTCCAAAGCTCTCCTCTACTAAGTCCTTCCCCTTTTCATCCACGTAAGGGCCTGTCACCACTTGGCTTCGTCCTACGCTTATGTCATAAGTATCGCCAAGCCAACCATAGGATAAAAATAAATAAAAATATCCCGTCTCTTTTACATAACAAATGGATGCTCCTTCTGGCCCATCCAGTTTTTGATTGTTCGGTTTTCTTGCAATGCATTTACCAAGCTCTTTTGGATTTCCACTCTTTGGCATACCTGTTTTTGCATCTAACTCTTTTATATAAATTCCTCCAAAAAAAGATCCATAGACAAGCCATGGTACGCCTTTCTCCCAAATGATATGGGCATCGATAGCATTTGGTGTGTTTCCACTTAAGTTCCAAGAATCCATTACAACACCTCGGTTTTCAAATGGCCCTTTTGGGTTATCTGCAATTGCAAGCCAAATCTTTGACTCATCACTTCCAAACATTTTGGTGGCAGAATAATACATTCGGTATTCTCCATTTACATACTCTACATAAGGTGCCCAAAAATTAAATGTTTTTGGGTATTCTTTATTATCTCTTGCTTCTTCTATGGCTTCTTTGGATAAAACAGTTCCTTCATATTGAAACTGAACAAGATCTTTGGATACCCGAAGGGGAATCCCTCTTTTTTCACTTAAACCATTCTGTGGCATAAAAACATCGGTACTATAAGAATAATGCATTTTTGTAATCGGATCCCACATCATAGAAGGATCATGGGATCCGAACAATGGATTCCTTCTCACATCACAATCATTTAATTTCACTTGTAATCCCTCCACTTCGCTTCCTCTCATCATTCACCTACAATTATTTTACTTACGATTCATTCACGTCCTTTGCTTTTCCTACTATCCTCTCACCCGCTCATTCTATTAACCTTTTACTCCTGATACAACCATAGACTCGATAATAAATCTCTGGAAGAAAAAGAACAAAAGAAGTGTTGGAATAATAGAAATAACAGAAGCTGCCATAATTAATGGATAATCGCTTTGAACTGCATAATAGGAGTTAAAAGAGCGAATTACAACTTGTAATGTAAACCATTTTTCATTTTGTATAAAGATCGTTGGCGCTAAATAGTCATTCCAAATTCCCATAAACCATAAGATAATCTGTGTCATCAATGGTCCTTTCATAAGAGGTAGAAAAATACTATAATACATCCTAAAATATCCACAACCATCAATTTTTGCTGCTTCTGCTAACGCATTTGGAATACTTGTTAAGTTTTGTCTTAAAAAGAAAATAATGCTGACATTTCCAAACAATCCTGGAATAATCAATGGTAATAATCCGTTTGTCCACCCAAGTTTTGTAAACATTACATACTGAGGAATCATAACAACCGCAAACGGAATCATCATCGTAGATAACAATGCCATAAACGCTCCATTTTTTCCACGAAATTGCAATTTACTAAACGAAAATGCCGCTAATGAAGAAGTAAATCCTCCAACTAATAATACAGGAAATGCCACAGTTAACGTATTTCGAATACCTCTTAAAAATTCTCCCTTTTGTAACACTTCTGTATATTTTCCAAACTTCCAAGGATCAGGAATAATGGAAAAATTCGCTGATAAAATCTGATTCTTCGTCATAAAGGAACTTAATACCATATAAATAAGAGGAAAAAGCATACAAATAGCACCAAGTGCCAATAGCAAAAATGCAATGCCATCGATGACTTTTACCTTTGTTGATTTTTGTTCTGTCATTTCATATTGTTTTGCCATGCTCTCCCCTCCTTACTCAATTGTCTTAACCCATTTTTCTTGGCATTTAAAATTAATCGCTGTTACAATGAAAATAAAGATACATAATAAAAATGCAATTGCAGATCCATATCCCATCTGCTGATGTTTAAATGCTTTGTCATATAAATAATACACTACCGTAGCTGCACTATAATTAATACCACCATCTGGCACCATAACCTGTACTTCTACAAAGACTTGGAACCCACCGATAATTCCCATAACTAATAAATAAAAAGTAACGGGAGATACAAGTGGAATCGTAATCTTTCGAAATAGTTGCCAACCATTGGCACCATCAATTTTTGCCGCTTCATAATAATCTCTTGGAATACTTTGTAACCCAGACAAATAAAGGATAATCGAACTACCAAGTCCTTTCCATACCATAAAAATAATCATGGACACTTTTACCCAAAATTCATCTCCTAACCAGTTTGGACCGTGTTGCCCTGTTAACGCTTTAATAATGGTATTTAATAAACCATAATCATAGTTAAATACCCACGCCCAAAGAATGGATACTGCCACTAAAGAGGATACAACTGGTACATAGTACATGGTTCTTAATATTTTTATCCCTCTTATTTTACGGTTCATACCAACGGCACAAACGAGGGCTAATATCATTCCTGTTGGGATTCCTATCATATAAATAATCGTATTTAAAAGCGCTTTCCAAAACTTCTCATCTTGCAATAAATTCGCATAATTTCGAAGCCCTACAAAGTGCTCCAACATATTATTGGTGCCCGTCCATGTGGTCATACTGGCAATAAAGGCATATACAATTGGAAACGCCATAAAGAGACAAAATCCAATAAAGGGTGGCGCCACAAACAGTCGCCCATAGCGTTCTTCTTTTAATGCTGCTGCACTTAATTTCTGTTTTGGTTGTTTCAAAGCCATTTCACACCTCCATATGTAAGAACGGCTGATGAACTTGATACATCAGCCATTCTATATGACATAGGATATTATCCTATGCAGAGTTTTCTCCTATTCCGCATCTGCCCAAGCAGTATCCAATGCTTCTTGCATCTTAGGCTGTAATTTCGCTACATAATCATCGACGGATTCCTCACCTTTTTTCACATTTGCAAGTCCTTCCCAGAAGATATCAAGCCATTCTGTGTTTGGTGTATAAGTTGTTTCCATCATTCTTCCGCTAAATTTATCGGTTCCATTCATATAGTTAAAGAATACATCTACATTAGAAGGATATTTTACTGTTCCATCTTTTACTGCTTCAATAAATTCATTTTCTGCATAACTTTGGATATTTGGAAGCTGAATGGATTCTCCACCAGATACTCCTGATAATTCTTTTTGACCTTCTAAATCTGTACTTAAGAATGAGATTAATTTTAAAGCCTCTGCTTTATTTTCACTCTTATCAGAAATACAGAAACCAACCGTTCCATTCCATGTACAAGAAACTCCTGTTGATAATGTTGGGAATCCACATAAATCCCATTCATAAGGGAATGTCTCTTTATCCATAAATGCACCAACATCCCAAGTACCGCAAGCATAGAACGCTTCTTGGCCAGCTAACCATCTTTGATATACACCTAAAGAAGCATCTTGTTCTACGGTAGGTGTTACTTTATATTTTAAAGTGAGGTCAACATATTTTTGAAGTGCCTCTTTAAACTCTGGTGTGTCAATCGTAACTTTTTTATAATCATCGCTTAAGAAACTTGCCCCATTGGACCAAATATATTGGTATAACATAAACGTATCAGCAGCTCCACAGCCCCATTGATCGATTTCACCATCACCATCGGTATCTTTTGTCAACTTCTGACAAACTTCTACGAATTCTTCATATGTATATGGATTTTCTGGATCTGGATATTCTAAACCAGCTTCATCAAATAAATCTTTATTATAGGCATAGGCAAAAGTAGAACCGTCTTTTGGAAGTGCGTATAAATCCCCACTGCCCGTTTGACTTCCATCATAACGATAACTATCCAATACATTTTGATACATATCATCCGTTGAAATATTATTCTCTTCTAATAATGGTGTTAAATTTGCTACATACCCATTTTTTACATAATCAGCAACCGCGTCAGGTCCTACATAAAATACATCTGGCATATCTCCTGATGTCATCATTCCTGTTAATGTTGTGGCGTACTCATCTTGTGTCGTAACCTGAAATTCAATGTTTCCAACAGTATCTTTATTTGCTTCTTTAAATTCATCGATCATTTTTTGATAGACAGCTTTTTCATGATCTTGCATATAAACAAAAACCTTTAAATTTGCTTTTCCATCTTTTGTCTTACTAGAATTTCCGCTTCCTCCACACCCTGTTAGAGCGGTAGAACATGCTAAGACTCCTGTTAACATCAATGCCATAAATTTGTTTCTGATTCTCATACTCTTCTCCTCCTTGAGTATCATTAATGGTTATTCAGTTAAAAATCTATTATAACATATCGGTTATAATCTCTCTTAGTTTTTAACGAAACGATAAGAAGTAAAATTTATTCCTCTCTTTCGTTAACTGACACCGTCTCAAATGTTGGTTCTCCATTTTCCTTCCATTCTACTTTCGCCACCATCGTATGCCGATTCGGATCATACAGTGGATCTCCAACAATCTTTTCATATTGTCTTGCATGATAAATGCATAGATCAGTAACTCCATCTTCCGCCTTTACAAAAGAGTTGTGCCCTGGGCCATAAATCCCCTTTTCCTCATCTGTTCTCATAATAGGATATCGATTTTTTTTCCAAACTCTTGGGTCTAATAAATCTTCATTTTCATCGACCGATAACATTCCCATACAATACTCAGCCCCTGTGGCGCTAGCAGAATAGGTAAGATAAATCCGTCCATTATGTTTTATTACAGCAGGCCCTTCATTTACCCAAAAATCAACCCGTTCCCAATCATAATCAGGAGTTGTGAGCAACACTTGAACGGTAGCTAACTTCCAAGGCTTTTCCATTTTTGCAATATAAAGATTCGATATTTTCTTTCCAACTCCTGTTTTCTCTGCCCATACATAATAATAAATTCCTTTATTCTCAAAAACAGTGGCATCTAAAGAAAATTCTTCAAAAGAGAACTCATCCCCATCTGCTCGTTGCATTATACCAAGTTCCTTCCAAGGATCTTCCATAGGATTATCACCTGTACACTCCAATACATAAGGCCTAATTTTCCAAATATCCGCCCGATCTCCTGCAGCATAGTAAATATACCATTTTCCTTCTAGAAAATGAATTTCTGGTGCCCAAATATGAATACTTTGAGGGCCACTTTCATGCTTTACCCAAATGGTCTTTTCTTCTGCCGTCTGAATCCCTTTTATCGTATCCGCCTTCCTCAAAATAACCTTGTCATAAGTTGGTACCGATGCTGTGAAATAATAAGTGCCATCTTCATGGCGATACATATAAGGATCGGCTCTTTGTACAATAAAAGGTTTATTATAATCTGTTATATGAATTTCCATTTCTTTCTTCCCTTCTATTACCGATTACAAAACAAAAGAATACTTCTGTATCTTTTCTGTCTTTCTTGTACTATTATTATGGCACATATAATTTATCTTTTC
>UQVN01000037.1 GCA_900544525.1 uncultured Eubacteriales bacterium | reverse complement strand
AAAGAATTGTGTTTTATATTTTTAAGAAAAATAAAAGATTCAGATAGTAGCAGTTTTTATGAAAAAGTGATACAATAAAAAAGAGTTATCCCATAAATTGGCTGAGATATGCCGTGGAGGGACTCAAAAACACGTTTTTCAGAATGTGGAAAAAAGAGGACCAGCATAGGATAGGAGAGTCAAAGTTCAAAAGGACTAAGTTTTCATAAACATTCTGGAAGAAAATGTCTAGAATAAGGAGTTGTTGGGATGAAAAATATAGTATTTAACAAGGAAGAGTTTAAAAAAGAAGTAAGAAATCAAGTAAAAGTTTTATACCGTAGAAATATTGAAGAAGCAACACCCGCACAAGTTTATCAGGCAGTTGCTTATGCAGTAAAAGACGATATTATTGATCGTTGGATTGCAACTCATAAAGAATATGAAGAACAAAATGTCAAAGTGGTATATTATTTGTCTATGGAATTTCTAATGGGGCGTGCTCTTGGCAATAATATGATCAATTTAACGTATTATAACGAAGTGAAAGAAGCCCTCTTAGAAATGGGATTTGATTTAAACGTAATTGAAGATCAAGAACCGGATCCAGCTCTTGGAAATGGTGGACTTGGAAGACTTGCTGCTTGTTTTTTGGACTCTTTAGCCACATTAAATTATCCTGCTTATGGCTGTGGAATCCGTTATCGCTATGGAATGTTTGCACAGGCTATCGAAGATGGGTATCAAGTGGAGAAACCTGACGATTGGTTAAAAGATGGAAATCCATTTGAGATCCGACGCTCTGAATATAAACAGATTGTAAAATTTGGTGGATATGTAACGGTTCGTAACGTAAATGGAAAAGATCAGTTTATTCAAGAAGGATATCAATCTGTTGTGGCCATTCCTTATGATCTTCCAATTGTAGGATATGGAAACAATGTCGTCAATACGCTTAGAATTTGGGATGCAAGGGCGGATCAGACGTTTAATTTAAGTTCGTTTGATAAAGGGGAATATCAAAAAGCAGTGGAACAAGAAAATCTTGCTAAAACATTAGTAGAAGTCCTTTATCCAAATGACAATCATTATGCCGGAAAAGAACTTCGTTTAAAACAGCAGTATTTCTTTATTTCTGCCTCTGTACAAAGAGCCATTCAAAAATTTAAAGAAATGGGAAATGACATTCATAAACTTTATGAGAAGATTACATTCCAGTTAAATGATACACATCCAACCGTAGCCGTAGCGGAATTAATGAGAATTCTTGTGGACGAGGAACAACTTCCTTGGGAAGAGGCTTGGGAAATTACTTGTAAGACGTGTGCTTATACGAACCATACCATTATGGCAGAAGCGTTAGAAAAATGGCCAATTGAACTATTTTCAAGACTGCTTCCTCGTATTTATCAAATCGTAGAAGAGATCAATCGAAGATTTATTGAAACTATTAAAGAAAAATATCCAAACCAACCAGAGAAAATTGCGAGCATGGCAATTATTTATGATGGACAGGTGAAAATGGCACATCTTGCGATTGCAGGAAGCTATTCTGTCAATGGGGTTGCAAGGCTTCATACAGAAATTTTAAAGAAACGGGAGTTAAAGGATTTCTATGAAATGGATCCTGACAAGTTCAATAATAAGACAAATGGAATTACACAGAGAAGATTTTTGCTCCATGGAAATCCATTGCTTGCAGATTGGGTAACTAGTAAGATTGGAGATGAGTGGATTACCGATCTTCCGCATATTGCAAAATTAAAAGTATATGTGGAAGATGAAAAATGTCAGCAAGAGTTTATGAATATTAAATATCAAAATAAAATTCGTCTTGCCAAATACATTCGAGAACACAATGGAATTGAGGTAAATCCACGCTCTATTTTTGATTGCCAAGTAAAACGTCTTCATGAATATAAACGTCAACTATTGAGTATTTTACATGTGATGTACTTATATAATCAGATTAAGCGTCATCCTCATATGGATATTGTGCCAAGAACTTTTATTTATGGTGCAAAAGCTTCTGCGGGTTATTATACAGCCAAATTGATTATTAAATTAATTAATTCGGTAGCAGATGTTATCAACAATGATGCCTCTATTAAAGATAAGATTAAAGTGGTTTTTATTGAAAACTATCGGGTATCCAATGCAGAGCTTATTTTTGCTGCGGCAGATCTATCCGAACAGATTTCGACAGCGTCAAAAGAGGCTTCTGGTACAGGAAATATGAAATTCATGTTAAATGGAGCTCTCACCATTGGAACAATGGACGGTGCAAATGTGGAAATTGTAGAAGAAGTTGGAGAAGAAAATGCCTTTATCTTCGGTATGAGTGCAGAAGAAGTGATGGACTATGAGAAAAACGGGGGATACAATCCATGGGATATTTATAATATGGATCAAAATGTCCGTGAAGTGTTAATGCAGTTAATTAACGGTGCATATGCTCCAGACGATCCCGATCGTTTCCGTCCATTATACGATTCTTTATTACAAAAAGATCAATATTTTATTTTAAAGGATTTTGAATCCTATGCAGAGGCACAAAGAAAAGTAGATGAAGCATACCGTAATGAAAAAGAATGGGCAAGAAAAGCAATGTTAAATACTGCTTGTTCTGGTAAGTTCACTTCGGATCGTACGATTGAACAATATGCAAAAGAACTATGGCATTTGAAAAAGGTGGAAGTGAAACTTTCTTAGAAAAGAGCGCAAATACAAGTAAAAAAATAAAAAGAGTTGAATAGAAGAAATCCCCCTGTCATATAATTTGAAAAGAGCATAATGACAGGAGGGATTTTTTGCGTCTTTTAGTGAATAAATGGTTTGTATATATTTGTATGGCAATTTTGATACCTTATGGGATTACAATGATAATGACAGGGGTAGTTGGAACGAGTGGGGAAGATATTGATTTTTCTTCCGGAATTTCGATTCAAATAGGAAAGACAGAGCCAATTGAGGAAATTGATTTGGAAGATTATGTAATTGGAACCATGGCATCTCAAATTCCAGCGGACTATGAAATGGAAGCGTTAAAGGGACAAGCTGTAATTCAAAGAACGAATATTTTAAATGAAATGGAAAAGGAAAAAACAATGAATGGAGAAGATCTTCCGTTTCAATATTTATCAAAAGAAGAGTTAAAAGAGAAGTGGGGTGAAAAAAATTGGGAAACCTATTATGGAAGGCTAAGAAAAGCCGTTATTGAAACAGCAGGTACTTATATGACTTATGATGGGGAATACATAGAGGCTTATTATCATCCCGTTAGCATTGGAACAACGGTAAGTGCAAAAGAACTATTAGGAAAAGATATCGCTTACTTACAATCGGTGGATAGTGGGAAAGATGTGGAATCTAAAGAGTATATGAATATGCAACAATTTTCTTATGAAGAAGTAAAAGAACGATTGCAATCAAATGGGATAACTGTGGAAGAGGCAGATGTAAAAGAAAAATTAAAAATTGAAGAAAAAACACAGTTAGGGTATGTAAAAACACTAGCCATTGGGAAAAAGACAGTGACAGGAGAGAAATGGGCAGAGTGGTTTTCTTTATCTTCTACAAATTTTTATTTAGAAGATTATGATGGCACTCTTCGTATGATTGCATTAGGCAAAGGGAGAGGGCTTGGACTTAGCCAATATGGAGCAAATGAGATGGCAAAAGATGGTGCAGACTTTGAAAAGATCTTAAAATATTATTATCAAAAAATTACACTGAATAAAATCACCAAATCTGGAAATGATATTACCAGAGGTGATGAGAATGAAGAAAACTAAAAAAACACTGACGCAAAAACAAAGTTTCTATGCCTTGATCGCGGTAATTGGAATCTTAGCGTTAGGAGCGTTTGTAACGATCGACCAAGCAAGAAACCAAGCAATGAGAAGTAGCATTGAAAAAATCGAATTAGCGGAAAGTAACAACGTAACGGAAGAACATAAGAAACCAGTAACAACGGAGTCAGAGCAACAGGAACTAAGCCAACCAAACGAGAGTGAAAATAAGCAGACAATCGAAAATGCAAATGTTGTTGGAAATAGTGCGGTGACACTGGAAAATGAAGAAAAAACAAAAGAAGAAAAAGTAGTAAAAGAAACAAAAACAGCCATTTCCTATGATGGAAGTACCAAGTTAAAATGGCCGTTATCTGGAAATGTGGTTCTCCCTTACAGCATGGATTCCACAATTTATTTTCAGACATTGGATCAATACCAGTGCAATCCTGGAATGATGATTCAGGCAACAGAAGGTGCAGAAGTAAAAAATATTGCAAATGGAAAAGTAACAAAAGTGGATAAGACAACAAAATATGGAAATACGATTACCCTTGATATTGGAAATGGATATACGGTTACGTATGGACAGTTACAGGATATCACTTGGAAAAAAGGCGATGTATTAGACGAAGAGGCAGTAGTTGGAAAAGTAGCTCCATCGACAGCATTTTTTACATTGGAAGGAAATCACCTATATTTTGAAATGCAAAAAGATAAAAAACCAATTGATCCTATGAAATATTTACAATAAAAATAGAGAGATGAAGTGTGCATTGATACTATGGATTCCGTATGATAAGGAAGGAGCAAGGCACACTTCGTTTGCGTGGAAAAAATTGATATAAAGTAATTGTCATTATGAGGAATCACACAATGACAATTGTTACATAGAATAGTAAGGTAAGAAGAAAATTCGCAGCCGAAATTGTTTTATACAAAATTATAGATAGAATGGAACTTTCTTTTTTTCTCTTTCTGAATAAAATACAGTAGATGTCGGATGCTTTCTATAGATGATAGAAACTGCCTATAGACGTTTTTCTTTGTATGAATTATAATGAAAACAATGAAAAAAACGTTTATGTGAAAGCAAGCGCCATATAGGAAAAGTACTCTTATATGGTGGCTGCTTTTGGGCAGAAGAAATGTTCAAGAAAGATGTAAGAACTTAAAAAGAAAAGGAAGAGCCATTGTGAATTATACATATATTGTAGAATGTAAAGATAAAACATTGTACACTGGTTGGACGAATGATTTGCAAAAAAGAATAAAAACTCATAATGATGGAAAAGGAGCAAAGTATACAAAGTCTCGTTTGCCTGTCCGACTGGTGTATTATGAAGTGTATAAAACAAAACAAGAAGCGATGAGAAGAGAGTATGAGATTAAGCAATTGACAAGAAAGCAGAAGAAAAAACTCATAGAAAAAGCCCTTTCAAATTCGATGTGAATAGAAAGGGCTTTTTTTATATGAGGAAATTTTAGTTGGTATTTATGCTAAACTATACATAACGATAAAATGACAAATACTTCCTCCCATAACGAAGAGATGAAAGATTTCATGACTACCAAAGTTTTTATGACGGCTATTGAAAATTGGAAGTTTTAATGCATAAATAATACCGCCAATTGTGTAAATAATACCGCCTGCTAATAAAAAAGCAAATTGGAAAGAAGTTAATCCATAAAGGATTGGTTTCCATGCTAAAAGACAAGTCCATCCCATTAAAATGTAAATAACAGAAGATAACCATTTTGGTGAATGAATCCAACAGAGTTTTAAAATAATTCCTCCAATGGCGATACACCAAACGAGTCCAAGAAGCATTTTACCAATGGAATCTTCTAGCACAATAACACAGATTGGGGTATAAGAACCTGCAATCATAACAAAAATCATAGAATGATCTAATTTTTTTAGTAGGGTGTTTTTGGTTTCACTTGATAACTGGAAGGTATGATAAGTGGTGCTAGCACCATAGAGTAAAATCATACTGACAATAAAGATAACAAAAGCCATACCATGAGATTGGTTACTTCCTTTGGCTACTTTCATAAGTAAAGGTGGAAGTGCCAGAATCGCCATAAACATTCCGATAAAATGAGTGATGGCACTGCCAGGATCTTTTATATCATGAATAAGAGAGTGATGTCTCGTTTTCGTTGTATTTGTTTGCATAAATAAGCCTCCTTGTTGATAGATAATGAATAATAAATATTATGTTCCAAAAGAATCAAAAATACATCGTTATGTTTTAGTAATTTCCTATTCCAAAAAACATAATGGAAATAAAAACTTTAATATATAGTTTTTAAAACTACATATCATGATTATTAATACTAACATTATTATACCAAGAATGCAAGAGAAAAATACGAAATGATTTCAAAAAGAGAAAAAGTCATGTATAATAAATGCATTCGTAAAGAGAAAAGGAATGTAAATACAGAAGAATGGAGAATGAGATATGAGAATTGCACTTTCACAATTAAATATTCAATGGGAAGAAAAAGAAGAAAATCAACAAATTTGTGAGGAAATGATTTTAGATGCCGCTAGAAGAGGTGCGGACTGTATTATTTTCCCAGAAATGACGTTGACAGGATTTTCAATGAATGTAGTAGAGGTTGCAGAATCTAGTCATCAATCTCTTAGTATGTTGTTTTTTAAGAAAATGTCCAGAAAATATCATATTGCAATTATTTTTGGATATGCAGAATGGGACGGTGAACTAGTCCGGAACAAGTGTGCTATGGTTGATGAGGGAAGACAGTTGCTCTCTTATACAAAAAGAAGAAGTTTTGTTCCTGGAGGGGAGCAACGATTTTATGCACAAGGCTCTAGAGCGGGAATGGTACAGTTAGACGATCTTATTTTTAGCACCTATATTTGTTTTGATCTACGTTTTCCAGAACTATTTTTAGCAGAATGTAAAAATGCGCATGTGGCGGTTGTCATTGCCAACTGGCCTGCGGATAGAATTGAACAGTGGAGAATTTTATTACAGGCAAGAGCAGTAGAAAACCAGTGTTATGTGATCGGGGTGAATCGTGTCGGCAATGGCAATGGAATTTTATATAATGGACATTCTCTTGCAGTCGATCCTTATGGAAGAATTTTAAATAGAGAAACTACAAGAGAAGACCTCCTATTTGTTGATATTGATCGAAGAGTCGTAGAACAACTTCGGGTGCAATTTCCATTGTATTAAATATAAAAATATATAAATAGATTGACATATTAGCGTTATGTGTGATATGATTCTTTACTATGGGAAGAGAAAAGAAAGCTCTTAGACATTGATCTAGGAGCTTTTTTCTTTATGTGAAAGGCATAAAAAGGAGAATTTTGCATCAAATGGTGAGATAGAGGTGAAAGGATAGGATAAAGCGGGATTCTCCTATGCGTTCAGGCGAGATGCATTTTATAGATTTTTTAGTATAGAAAGGGAAATAGATGGAAACAATAAAATTTGAACAATTAGAGATTCAGGCAGAAATATTACGAGCAATTACCGATATGGGATTTGAGGAGGCAACTCCAATTCAAGCAAAAGCAATTCCTGTTGTATTAGAAGGAAAAGACATCGTAGGTCAGGCACAAACAGGAACAGGAAAGACAGCAGCTTTTGGTATTCCTATTCTTCAAAATATCAATCCAAAGAGCAAAACATTACAAGCGATTGTTCTTTGTCCAACAAGAGAGCTTGCCATTCAGGTAGCCGATGAAATCCGTAAGTTAGCAAAATATTTACATGGAATTAAAGTACTTCCAATTTATGGAGGGCAAGATATTACAAAACAGATCCGTTCCATTAAAGCTGGTGCGCAGATTATTATTGGAACTCCAGGACGTGTTATGGATCATATGAGAAGAAAGACAATGAAGCTTGAACACGTGAAAGCGGTAGCACTTGATGAAGCGGATGAAATGTTAAACATGGGATTCCGTGAGGATATCGAAATGATTTTAAGCCAAGTTCCAGAAGAACGTCAAACAATTTTATTCTCTGCAACAATGCCAAAGCCGATTATGGATATTACAAAGAAATTCCAAAAGGATGCGCAGATTGTAAAAGTAGTAAAGAAAGAATTAACAGTTCCAAATATCGAACAGTATTATTATGAAGTTCGCCCTAAAAATAAACCAGAAGTTTTAGCGCGCTTATTAGATATTTATAATCCAAATCTTTCTGTTGTATTTTGTAATACAAAGAGAAAAGTAGATGAAGTAGTGGAAGATCTTCAAGGAAGAGGTTATTTTGCAGAAGGACTTCATGGAGATTTAAAACAGAGCCAAAGAGATCGTGTTATGAACGGATTTAGAAATGGTAAAACAGAAATTCTTGTAGCCACAGACGTAGCGGCAAGAGGAATTGATGTGGATGATGTGGATGCTGTTTTCAATTATGATATTCCTCAAGATGAAGAATATTATGTACATCGTATTGGTAGAACAGGACGTGCAGGAAGAACAGGAATGGCATTTTCTTTCGTAGTTGGAAGAGAAGTATATAAATTAAGAGAAATTCAGCGTTACTGTAAGACAAAGATTAAGGCTCAGCCAGTGCCATCCATTAGTGATGTGGCAGAAGCAAAAGTTTCAAAAGTATTTGAAAAAATAACAGAAGTCATTGAAGCTGGTGAGTTAGAATCTTATATCGAAATGGTAGAAGAAGCTGTTAATGTAAATGATTATACAACAATGGACCTTGCAGCAGCTTTCTTAAAAATGGCTATGGGCGATAACGAAGTGACAACAGAAGAAGAAAGAGGATTTGACTTTGAAAATACAGGGGCAGAAGAAGGAATGGTTCGTCTCTTTATTAACATTGGTAAAAATCAAAAAGTTCGTCCAGGAGATATTTTAGGAGCCATTGCAGGAGAATCTGGAATGCCTGGAAAATTAGTTGGATGTATCGATATGTTTGATAAATATACATTTGTAGAAGTTCCAAGAGAGTTTGCTTCTGATGTATTAAATGCGATGAAACACGCAAAAATTAAAGGTAAGAGCATTAATATTGAGCCAGCCAATCAAAAATAAGATTGAAGTGTCAAAAAGTTAATTTAAGAAGAAAACGGTTCTATGGGAGAAAGTTCCATAGAACCGTTCTTTTTTTGGAGAAAAATACATATAGTTTATAAAATAAAAGGGAGCTTTAAAAGCTAACATGGAACAATGGAATGAACGGTTACATGATTTTATATGGGGACCATATATGATTGGTGCTTTTTTACTGACAGGAATTTATTTCTCGATTGGAACGAAATTTTTTCAATTTCGAGGCTTTTTTACTTGGATGAAATATACATTTGGAACAATGAAGGGAGAAGTGGTAGAGGAGAAGGATGGAAAGTCTATCACTCAATTTCAATCCCTTTGTACAGCTCTTGCAGGAACTCTTGGAACAGGAAATATTGCAGGTGTTGCTACTGCTATTACGGCAGGGGGAGCTGGTGCTATTTTTTGGATGTGGATTAGCTCTATTTTTGGAATGATGACAAATTTTGCTGAGAAAACCCTTGGTATTTTATATCGCTATAAAGGAGAAGATGGAGAATGGGTTGGTGGACCTATGGTCTATATGGAACGAGGGCTTCATGCAAAAGGACTAGCTATTTCTTTTGCATTTCTTTGTATTTTGGCATCTTTTGGTATGGGAAATATGACACAAGCCCATTCGGTTTCTGAGGCAATACAAGTTTCCTTTGGGGGAAATGAGTTAGTGATTGGCATTATTTTGTCGGTTCTTTTAGCATTAGTAATTTTAGGTGGAATTGGGAGAATCGCTTCGGTAACAGAGAAATTGATTCCAATTGTGGCAATTGGGTATACGGTTGGTTCTGTCTGTGTCCTAATCCGATGCCATGAGAACATTTTACCTGCATTTTTTAGTATTATAGAAGGTGCGTTTTCTGTGAAAGCAGTGGGCGGTGGAGTGCTAGGATATGGAATGAAAAAAGCGATTATGGTAGGTATTTCTAGAGGAATCTTTTCCAATGAGGCAGGGCTTGGAAGTTCTGTTATTGTACACTCAGCTTCTAATGTGAAAAGCCCTGTGATTCAAGGATTTTGGGGAATCCAAGAAGTGTTTCTTGATACGATTGTTATGTGTACTTTGACAGCCCTTGTTATTTTAACTTCTGGTGTCTATGATGGCACAAAAGAAATTGATGGTATGATGTTAACGACAAAGGCTTTTGCTGTTGTTTTTGGCAGTAGAGGAGGACGTTTTATTAGTGTGGCGGTTGTAATCTTTGGATTTGCCACGTTAATTGGTTGGTCGTATTATGGCGTAAAATGTGTGGAATATTTGTTTGGAAAAAAATGGACGGTTCTTTATCAAGGAATCTATTGTGGAGTGACGGTGATTGGTTGTACGATGGAACTGACCACTGTTTGGAATTTTGCTGACAACATGAATGGATTATTAGCCATTCCAAACTTAATTGCAATTTTATTGTTGTCAAAGTATGTTTTTGCGGAAATTAGGAATTTTGAACAGAGAGAAAAGGAAATGGATAAGAAGAAAATGCATAAAGAGTAAGAAAAAGAAATTTTTAGGGACAATCGTAAAAATGGTATAAGAAAATTAATTGAAATGTAATAACTAAAACATAAAGAGGACAAAAACATTTGCTATAATAAAACAACGACAAAGAAAAATATTTGATTTAATACATTTAATAATAAGAAAGGAGCGATCCAATATGAAAAAACCATTAGCAGTTTTGTTCACTGTTTGTTTTAGTATGAGTTTTGCGATAACAGGATGTAAAAATATTGGTACCGTACAACAAGAGGAAGCCGCACAGACAGGAAACGTAAAAGAGGAGGGGACGACTTTTATAAATGAAACTCAAAAAAAGGAAACGAAAAAACAAAAAATAGTTGTTTATACAGGAAATGGAAATGCAGATGGTTTCCTTGTGGAAATAGAAAAGGTGAAAAAAGTCACTGGAAAAGCGGTTTATGAGGCACTAAAAAGTCAAGATATCATTCCAAAAAATGTAGAGTACCAGTCTTTTACTGTGACAGAAGAGGAAGGAAAAAAAGTACTAACATTGGATTTATCAAAGGAGTTTCAAGAAGATCTTATGCAAATGGGATCTACAGGAGAAACTTTGACAATGCAAGCAATCGCAAATACATATTTAGTTGCCTATAATGGAGATCAGATAGCCATAACAGTGGATGGAAATATCATTGAAACAGGTCATATGATTTATGAGGATCCAATGGAATTTGAAGTTTCCATTCCAGAAAATATGGAGCATATGGTTCCCGTTTTTGATTCCTTAATGCGCTGTATGCTTGAAAATAATACAGCATATACGAAGGAAGATGCTTCTTTTTATTGGAATTCCCTTTTTTATCTTATCGGTGGTTATTTCGATTTAAATGAACTTTGTACCGTAGAAGGAGAGGAAATAAAAGTACCTGCTCATGTGGTAGAGCAGTATGCAAATGCCCTTTTTGCGGATAGTAAAGAGCTTTTCGATATTCCAAAGAACAAGCAAGGAATCGTTCGCTATGACAAAGAAGAGGATGCTTATTATTTTCCAATGGGAGATATTGGATTATCCGATACGAGAGTGATTCAATGTGAAGCAGGAGAAAAAGAAGGCAGTTATGTTATTTATGCACAGCTGTTTGATTCTGTGGATAAAGATGTGATAAAAACATATCGTTTTGTCGTAAAACCGAATGTTCATGGGAATAAAATGACAGAATCCATGTTTGATTATAGCGTCGATTCCGTAGAGGAAATGTGAGAAAAGACAATTATTATATATCATTGACGAAAATGATAAATTTGTGTGTAAGGGTTAGTAGAAAGACTTTAAAGTGTTGTATGCTTTAAATCATCGCATTGTCACAGAAAAAGAACTATGTTAGAATGTGTGCGGTTATTTTATATCGTAATTGGTGCATAATAACAATGATAATGTGATGGAGGAAACAAATGAAAAGAATAGCAACACTAATTGGGATACTGTTAGGAAATATTATTTTTGCGTTTGGGATTTCGGCTTTTACCATTCCAAACGAATTTCTCGTTGGTGGAACAACGGGGATTGCAAGAACTGTACAACACTATTTGCATTTACCAGTATCCACAACAGTAGGAATTGTCAATGTAGTAACTTTTTGCCTAGGTCTTTACTTTCTTGGAAAAGCCTTTGCAATTACAACATTGCTTAGCACGTTTTTTTATCCGATTTGTTTAAATGTATTTTCCAATATGGAAGTATTACATCATTTAACAGAGGATAAATTATTAGCAGCTATTATTGGAGGGATTGTGATTGGCGGTGGACTTGGTATTGTCATTCGTCTAGGTGCTTCGACAGGAGGAATGGATATTCCACCGCTTATTTTAAATCGAAAGTTTAAAATACCAGTGGCCATTGGACTCTATGTATTTGATAGTGTAATTTTACTGACACAAGTTTTCTTTTCCGATGTGGAACAGATTTTATATGGAATTGTTTCGGTATTGATTACAACGATTGTACTCAACCAGCTTCTCGTCTTTGGTTCAGGAGATGTACAAGTCTTTATTATTAGCAAAGAGTATCAAAAGATCAATGGGTTAATCCATGAGCAGTTAGATCGAGGTTCTACTTTTATTGATATTCAAACAGGATATGAAAATATTTCTCAAAAGGCGGTGTTATGCGTGTTGCCAAATCGTGATTTAAATCGATTAAATCAGTTGGTGTTAGAAGCGGATAAAACTGCATTTATGATTATCAACAGTGCAAGGGAAGTAAAAGGTAGAGGCTTCACTTTGGATAAACATCTTGCATAAATCTTGACAAAAAAATAGTTTTTCTATATAGTTTATGTTACAAGGTGAAAGATTAAAGTGCTAATCTTTCAAAGAGGGTATTGAAAGAAGTAAAAGTAGAAGTATTCTATAAAAGACGGGAAGGAAAAAAGCAATGAAAAAAGTACCATTTGTGACAAAACAGCAAGTAGAGGAAATGATAAAATTATACCCAACACCATTTCATTTATATGATGAAAAAGGAATCCGTGAAACAGCAAGAAATTTATATAAGGCGTTTTCATGGAATGAAGGGTTTAAAGAATATTTTGCGGTAAAAGCAACACCAACTCCAGCGATTTTAAAAATTCTTCATGAAGAAGGATGTGGTGTGGACTGTTCTTCTATGGCAGAGCTTGTTATGGCAAAGCGTTGTGGATTTTCAGAAGGAGAAATTATGTTTTCTTCCAACGATACACCATTAGAAGAGTTTACTTATGCCAACGAAATTGGTGGAATTATTAATTTAGATGATGTGACTCATGTGAAAGGGTTACAGGAGGCTTGTAAAACTGTTCCAGAAACGGTTTGTTGTCGTTATAATCCAGGTGGAGTATTTGAACTTGGAAATACGATTATGGACAATCCAGGAGATGCTAAATACGGCATGACAAAGGAACAGATGATAGAGGCTTATAAAGAATTAAAGGAGTTAGGGGCAAAAGAGTTTGGAATTCATGCCTTTTTAGCTTCCAATACTGTGACAAATGATTATTATCCAAGACTTGCCAAAATCTTATTTGAATTAGCAGTAGAGCTAAAAAAAGAAACAGGAGTGCATATTGGATTTATCAATTTATCTGGTGGAATTGGCGTACCTTACACACCAGACAAAGAGCCAAATGATATTTTTGCAATTGGTGAAGGGGTTCGCAAAGTTTATGAAGAAATTCTTATTCCAGAAGGAATGGGAGATATTAAAATTTATACAGAATTAGGACGTTATATGTTAGCTCCAAATGGTGGCTTAATTACAAAAGCGATTCATGAAAAACATACTCATAAAGAATATGTGGGAGTGGATGCCTGTGCCGCTAACTTGATGCGTCCAGCTATGTATGGAGCTTATCACCATATTACCGTTCTTGGAAAAGAAGATGCTATATGCGATCACAAATACGATATCGTTGGTTCTTTATGTGAGAATAATGATAAGTTTGCCATTGATCGTATGCTCCCAGAAATTGAAAAAGGTGATCTCTTATTTATTCACGACACAGGAGCTCATGGATTTTCTATGGGATATAACTATAATGGAAAACTTCGTTCTGCCGAAATTTTATTACAGGAAGATGGAACAACAAGAATGATCCGCCGTGCAGAGACGTTAGAAGATTATTTTGCAACGTTAGAAGGATATGATTTTTAAATAAAAGATAAGAGAAACGAAAAAACTTCCAATCAGTTAAGCTGGTTGGAAGTTTTTTCGTTTTTTTAAATAATTTCATAATGTTTTAATGCTTTTTCAATTCCATCGTTTTCTACGGTATCCGTCTGATATTCTACATAAGGAAGGATTTCTTTCATAGAAACACCCATTGCGATGGCATGAGGAACATAGTCCAACATTGGAAGATCGTTTGTGCTATCTCCAATTGCATAGCAGTTTTCTAATGGAATTTGGAAGTGATCACAGAGTTTTTGAATAGCAGTTGCCTTTGAATGGTTTTTTGGTACCACTTCACGAACACCATCTCCACGATCGATAATGTCAAACCACTGAGATAAAAATTCCTGTACAACAGAGTCTTCTATATGATTTGGTGCCCAGTAAAGCAATTTTGTGAATTGAGCAGAGTTTCGAAGATCTTCTGTATCTAATGGAATAAATTTAACTCCCATAGACTCTTCAATAGAAGCAGTATCTGGAGTATAGGCATCTTTTCCTAAAATATAAAGAGAGTTGCTTCCTTCAAAGAGTGAAGAAATTTCATTTTTATAGAAGAAATCAATAATTTTATTACAAGAAGAAAGAGGCAACTCATAGTAATAAAGTGTGTGATCTCCAACATAAATTTCTGTGCCACACCCACAGCAATAACCAGAAAAACCAAGTTCTTTTACAGTTTCATGAATATTAATTAATGTTCTACCGCTGTTAATAAAAGCCAAATGTCCGTTTGCAATGGCTGTTTTAATGGCATTTTTTGCACTTTCTGGAATGTCGTTGGTACATTCAGGGACTAAAGTTCCATCAATGTCAAAAAAAATCATTTTACGATCCATATTTTTTACTCCTATGTTTGTTTTCTATTGATAAGTACACAATTAAAATTTAGAAAGGGCACTTCCCAATAAAATTGAGAAATGCCCAACAGATATCTTATACAGTTTCAGGTTCTGGATAAGTTTCACCAAATAATTCAACAGTCATAGACTTAATTTTTTGTTCTTCTAAAGGACGATCAGAATAATCTGTTTTTGTTTCTGCAATTTTATTTACAATGTCCATACCTTCAATTACTTTACCGAAAGATGCATAAGCACCGTCTAAGTGTGGTGAAGTTTTATGCATAATGAAGAACTGAGAACCAGCAGAGTCTGGCATCATAGAGCGTGCCATAGAAAGAACGCCTTCTGTATGTTTGAATTGATTAGAGAAACCGTTTTGGCTAAATTCTCCTTTAATAGAATAACCAGGGCCACCCATACCAGTGCCGTTTGGGCAACCTCCTTGAATCATAAAGCCGTTAATAACACGGTGGAAAATTAAACCGTTATAAAAGCCTTTGTTAATTAAGCTAATAAAGTTATTTACTGTATTTGGAGCAATCTGAGGATATAATTCTGCTTTGATTACATCTCCATTTTCCATAGTAATTGTAACAATTGGATTTTGTGCCATTGATACTCTTCCTTTCTATTATTAATATATTAGTATAAATTCTTTGTTTATTATAGCGAATATTTAAAAGGAAAGCAATTCCTATCTTTTCTTGCTTTTTTTTCTGACATACAGTACAATAACATTCGTAGCCTTAAATGAGCAGACAGTTCGAGACCATCCTGTCGTTAAATAAAACTAGGGACAACATTGTAACAGTTGTTGAGAGAGTTTCATTTGGAGGTGAACGTATATGGACAGAGAATTTATGAGTAAAACCCAGAAATTAGCAATTTCTGGAGCGATAATGGCAATTTATATTGTTGTTTTATGTCTAACACAAAATTTCTCATTTGGAGCATATCAAATTCGTATTGCAACTGCATGCTATGCTCTATCTTATCTATTTCCGTTCCTAGTTTTTCCACTTGGTCTTGCAAATTTCATAGCGAATATGCTCTTTGGCGGTCTTGGGATTTTAGACATGATAGGCGGTTGTCTTGTTGGAATTGTGACAACGGCATTGATTGTTTGGATTCGAAAAAAAGGTTGGAATCTTTGGCTCATTGTGATACCAATTATTTTGATACCAGGGCTTTGTGTACCAATATGGCTATCTTATTTACTAAAAATACCGTATTCTGCATTAGCAGTTAGTCTTTGTATTGGACAAGTGATTCCAGCAATCTGTGGCCCGATCCTTGTAAAAGCATTGCAAAGAGTCTTTCAAACACAAAAAGGAGGATTTGTTTTATGAGTGGAAGAAAAAAAGAAGAATTAGAAGGAGTTTCTTTATTAGGAAATCAAAAGACAGTTTATAAAAGTGATTATGCACCAGAAGTATTAGAAGTATTTCCAAATAAACATCCAGAAAACGATTATTTTGTAAAATTTAATTGTCCAGAATTTACAAGTCTTTGTCCAATGACAGGACAGCCAGACTTTGCTACGATTTATATTTCCTATGTGCCAGGAGAAAAAATGGTTGAGAGTAAGTCGTTAAAACTTTATTTATTCAGTTTCCGCAATCATGGAGATTTTCATGAGGACTGTGTGAATATTATTATGAAGGATCTGATTCGATTAATGGATCCAAAATATATTGAAGTATGGGGAAAATTTACTCCAAGAGGAGGAATTTCCATCGATCCTTATTGTAACTATGGAAAGGCTGGTACAAAGTGGGAACAAGTGGCATTTAATCGACTTGTCAATCACGACTTATATCCAGAGAAGGTGGACAATCGATGAAACAAGAAAAAGCGATGGTATTATTCAGTGGTGGTGTGGATAGCACAACTTGCCTTGCACTAGCAATTGAACAATTTGGAAAAGAAAATGTGATTCCACTTTCTATTTCTTATGGACAAAAACATGAAAAAGAAATAGAATCGGCAAAGAAGATTTTAGAATATTATCAAATAGAAGGAAAAACGATGGATTTAACATCGATTTTTTCAGGAAGCAATTGTTCTCTTTTAAAAAGTTCTACAGAAGACATTCCAGAGTCTTCTTACGAAGAACAATTAAAAGGAAAAGAAGAACCAGTTTCTACTTATGTGCCATTTCGAAATGGATTGTTTTTATCCACAGCTGCTGCGATTGCGCTATCCGAAGGATGTACATGGATTTATTATGGCGCTCATAAAGATGATGCCGTTGGCAGTGCGTATCCAGACTGTAGCGAATCATTTTTTAACGCTATGAATGAGGCAATCTATGAGGGCAGTGGAAAAATGGTTCAATTAAAAGCACCTTTTATTCAAAAAAATAAGGCGGACATTGTAAAAGAAGGACTTCGTTTAGAAGTGCCTTATGAGTTAACATGGAGTTGCTATGAAGGCAAAGAAGAGCCATGTGGAAAATGTGGTACTTGTATTGATCGACAAAAGGCGTTTCTTGCCAATGGCGTTATGGATCCATTGCTTCGTGGAAAGGAAAGATAGTTAGTTTTTTTCATAAAATAATAAGGCTGTAGCGAAATAGAGAAGTATAAAGTTCCATTTCTTATGGAAGCTCTTTCTTTTGCTATAGCCTTATTTTTTTATAGGATAGGGAATTTCATTTCCGATTCCATAAAAAAGCACGACTTTATTCTAGTTGTTTTTCATAGACAATGACAGATTTTTGATCCGCGATTATCATTTCAACTTGTTGAAAACCTAATTGAGCAATAAGAGAAAGAGATGGGGTGTTATGAGGCTCTATTAAAGCGGATATTTTATCTAAATATAAAACGTCTTTTGCGTAATGTAAGACCGCAAAACACATTTCAAATGCAAATCCATTTCTTTGACAAGAAGGAGTTATCATATATTGAAGTTCATAGCGACTAATTCCGTCCCGCTCTTTATATTCAATTCCACATTGACCAATCATACGGTTGGATTCTTTTTCGACTACCCCCCATAGACCATGTCCAAAAAAAGCGTAAGCACCTGCTTGATAATCGGATAAGTATTGCTGTAATTCTTCCTTTGTATTTGGGAGCGGTGAAAGATTATCAGAAGAAGGGAAGGAATTATAGAGTTTTTTTAATTCGATAGCATCGTTTGGACACCATTCCTTTAGGATAAGCCGTTCTGTTTCCAAAATAGTAAGAGGTAATTTGTGAAAACGGCAAAAGGCAAGACGAATTCCATCATCATCTAATGCATCAAGGGTTTCAAATACATAGGGAATTCCAAATAAATCATTTGTTCCAAAACCGATGGTAGGTAAAAGAGAAAGAGGCACATTTTCTTTTGTATCGGTAATAAGAAGACTTGAATGAAGGGATTCCCCTTTGGAAAGAGATGCTAGTAAGGAATGGATAGTTGTACAGTCTGATAGAGAATGAAGGACACAATGACGTGCTTTTGGTAGGTTCTTTAAATGATTGATAAGATGAGCTTCTGGGTAAACTTTACAATATAAAAATAGTTGCTTTGGAAATTCCATAAAAATACCTGCTTTCAAAATAGTTTTTCATCGCTGTGGCTATTATAGAGCGGAAGCATTGCCTTGTCAAACTGGCTCGTATTGAGGCAAGATAAAAATTTATAAAATTGTAAGAATTTTTTCATAAGAAAGTGAAAAAACTATGGTATAGTAAAAAAGTAAAAAGAAATGATGGAAAATGTCGAGATAAGTATGATAAAATAGAAAAAGAAATAAAAGAAGAAATAAGGGAAAAGATAAAAAACACGGAAAGGGAAGATGAGATGAAAAAAGGAAAGATAATCGTTATACTAGTACTACTCATTATACTTGGGGGTGTTAGTTATGGAGGGATAAAATTC
>UQVN01000036.1 GCA_900544525.1 uncultured Eubacteriales bacterium | reverse complement strand
TTCTATCGAAGAAAAAATAGAGAGGATGGAAACACTCCTCTCTATTTTAGATAACCTTTTTTATTTTACAGATTCGTATAATGGAATCGAATTTTCATCTTTCATATAAGCGTCCATGGCTTCTGCTACAATTTTTGAATAAGCAACTGCTTCTACTACGGTTCTAGCTCCAAGAACAACATCTCCTGAAGCAAAAATTCCAGGAATCGTCGTTTCTCCTTTTTCATCAGTCATTAACAATCCATTTTTTGTTGCTTCTAATCCATCGGTTGTATTGACTAACTTGCTTTTTGGTCCTTGGCTAATGGAAATAATGGTAGAATCCGCCTTTACATAATCAAGTTCTTCAGAAAGCCCGATCTGTTCTCCTTCTTCATTATAGAGAATATCCGAAAATACAGGGCCGTCATCGGTAATTTCCATAATTTGCTTACAAAATTCAAAATGAGCTCCATCCATTTTGGCATATAATACTTCATTTTCACTTGCGTTTGGTTTAGAACGTCTTCCATAAAGAGTAACTTTTGTTGCTCCATGGCGGAGTGCTGTTCTTGCAACGTCCATAGCGGAATTTCCCATTCCTATAATCGCAACGCTTTCTCCTAAATCATATACTTCTGGGTTCACTAAGTAATCGATGGCATAATGAACGTTTCCAAGAGACTCTCCTTTGACTCCTAATTTTTTTGGTCTCCAAACACCTGTTCCAATGAAAATACTTTGATATCCGTCACGAACTAAATCACGGATTTCCAATGCACTACCAATGGAAGTGTTAGGACGAATTTTAACGCCGATTTCAAGTAACTTTTTCTTATAGCGTTCTAAAATTGTTTTTGGAAGTCGGAATTCAGGAATTCCATATTGGAGAACTCCCCCAATCTTTTCTTTCGCATCAAATAAAGTGACACTGTATCCTTTTTGTGTTAATAAAATAGAAATAGTAATACCAGCTGGTCCTGCCCCAATAACAGCGACTTTTTTTCCATTTGGTGCTTCGCATTTAATTTTTAAATTATCAAATACGGTATTGGAAATATAGTGTTCGATAGTACTAACGTATACAGAATTTCCTTTTCTTCCTAATACGCAATTTCCTTCGCATTGTTGTTCATGATCGCAAACTAAGGAACAAACTAAAGACATAGGATTATTGGAAAATAATAATTCTCCAGCTTCTTGTATCTTCCCTTCTTTTAATAGAGCAATCATTGTTGGAACTGGTGTGTTTATTGGACAACCTTGTCGGCATAATGGTTTTTTACAATTTAAGCAACGGTCTGCTTCATCTTTGATGTGAAAAGGCATAGTATTCCTTCCTTTCTTTCTAGTGCTTTTTGTTTCTGTAAAGCATTATACACCTGAAAAAGCTAGTATACAAGTGATTCTTTTTTAACAATCTTTTCTGAACAAATATTTAAAAAATATATGGTAATAGATGGCAAAACTTGTATACAAGTAACAATTTTTTTATCATTTTCTCTTCTCTATCAGTTGCCCATCGTTGGCGCGTAGTGCTTTTTTCTTTCATAGGAAATCTACATTTTCATAAATTAATGTAACAATGTCTTTCTTAGGAAAGAAAAAAGGCATAAGTTAAGCAAAAATGTTATCATTTCTACTTAACCTATGCCTATAACTTTGATTTGTATCAATTCCATTTCACAACTTATACAGCGAACGTATCTAACTATTGAATATTTGGAATGGAATAAATTAATCCAGCAAAAGAATCTGAAATATATAATGTATTTTCTTTGATCGCTAATCCAATCGGTTTTGCAGGATAAACAGATGCCGATTCATCTTCTACTTGTAAAATCGTAGAAACCATTCCATCTTCTATTTTACGAATGGCACTATTTCCTGTATCCGCGATATAAATGCAATCATTTTTTACAACGATTCCTGTTGGAGTATCAAATCTTGCTTGTTCCACTTTTCCATCTAAAAATCCACCAGCATATAGAGTACTTTTTTCATAATAAGAAGCATTTCCTGCAATGGTTGTCACTTTTTCCGTTTTTAAATCGATCATACGGATTCTTTGATTTTGGCTATCCGTAATATACAACCGTTCGTTATCACAATAGATTCCCATTGGAGTATCAAATTTTGCTGTGGAACGTTTCCCATCTGCGTAACCCTTTTTTCCACCAGCATATAAACTAACGTTACCTGTTTTATCAATTTTACGAATACAATGATTCAAACTATCGGCTACATATAAGTTTCCACTCTTATCGGTTGTAATACCAGCTGGTGAATGAAATTGACTTTCTTTTCCAATGCCATCTAAAAGGCCTGCCGTTCCAGTTCCTGCAAGAGTAACGACTCCTTCTTTTGTAACATAACGAATCACATGATTTTCTCGATCAGAAACGGCATATCCTTCTAAAAATTTTGTTACTCCATATGGAGAATGATATTTTGCTTTCTCATTTTCACTATCAAGATATCCACCTTTTGAAAATCCATAAACATCTTTTTTTCCTACTGTTCCACTAGTAATCCATTTTTTCTCATCGTTTATCTCATAAATAACGTTATCTCCTGTATCCGCTACCAATAACTTTTTATCATCTGCATATAAAAATGCTGGTTTTGATACTTTGATAATGGATTCTCCTACTTGATATTCCATTTTTGGTGCGGTTTCTTTCTGATTACTACCACATCCAATGAAACTAAGTAAAAGGATCATAAGAACGAAAAAGCATCCAATTATTTTTTTCTTTTTCCAATTGTTCATACTATTCTTCCATCAGTCCTTCCAATCTTAATACTTCAAATCCTTCTGCTTTTCCTTTTAACTTAATGGCATTTCCAAGAGAAGTTACTTTAATTCTTCCTTCTAACTGATCGGCCACCGCTCGACTGATTAAAATTTGGCCAGCAGGCGCATTGGATTCTAAACGGGAAGCCGTATTTACCGTATCCCCTATGGCCGTATAGTCCATTCGAATTTTAGCTCCAATATTACCAACAACTGCTTGTCCACAATGGACACCGATCCCAAATCCAACGGTTCTTCCGTACTTTTCAATTAACTCTTGATTTAGGGCATGAGATTCCTTTACCATATCCCATGCAGTTTTTACTGCTTGATACACATAATCTTCTTGTTTGACAGGGGCGTTGAAAATTGCCATAGTGGCATCGCCAACAAATTTATCTAAAGTCCCCTTATTTCGTAAAATACAACGGCTTGTTAAATCAAGATAACGGTTTAAAATTTCGACGACTTCTAATGGGGATACGACTTCAGACATCGAAGTAAAGCCACGAATATCGACAAATAAGACAGCAATATCTGTCATCTTCCCACCTAATTCTAAATCTTCTTCGCTTTCCAAAATTTTATTGACAATCTCTGGTGCAACATAGTGCTTAAATGTATTCATAATCCGATTTTTTTCTATCGTTTCTGCTACATAATTCCAAGCGATCATACCAACATAAATGATGGTAACAGAAACTGGAATCCAAATAAGATGGAGCAAATATCCTATTTGATACATAAAATAAGAACTTACTATTGCTCCAATGGTTACAAGAATCCAAATAATGGTACTAATTAAAACTCTTTGCTTGCAAAAAAAGAAAACGAGACTGAAACAAATGAGGAATAAAAGACAAAGCTGACTCCAATCAGCGATTTCCTGTTTAAAGTCATTACGAATAAGAGCATCCACCGCATTGGCATGAATTTCTACTCCGTACATAACTTGAGAATGGTCGATTGCTGTTGTGGCATAGTCCATAAGCCCTGGAGCATAAGCGCCAATTAAAACAATACTTCCAGCAAAAACTTCAGGAGAGATGTTCCCATCTATTAAGTCGGAAAATGAAAATCCATCATAATAAGCTCCTGGATTGCCACTAAAGGACAAATACCAAGTATGGTCTTCCTCATCATAAGGGACAGTATTTAATGCTAGCTGATGTGCTTTTGCATATAAACGATAAAGTTCATAATCAAAACTATTGACGCTTTTCCCATTTGGTAAATCAATGCTATGAATTAAATGACGAATAATACCATCTTTATCATACATAGAGTTAATATGCCCTTGAATACTGTTTTTCTTCAATGCCTCATAAGGTTCTTCATAACTTTTTACTCCATCATTTTTTACATAAACCATTTCATTCTCTTTTGCTAATTGAGAAGTAAAGTTTACGGTAGTTGCCATAACTACATTGTTGTATTTAGAAGCTGCTTTTGCTAACGCCATGTCTTCTTTTTTTGTAGTTTCTCCTGTGTAAAGAACACTGATCCCGATTGCGGCGGGACGATATTCTTTTTTTTCATTTAAAATTTCAATTGCCTTTGCCATATACTCACGACTCCATGTGGAATATGGTCCTAATTTCTCTAAACTTTTCGCATCGATTCCGATAACAAAAATATTTCCATCTAACGCCCGTTCTCGTTGATATAGCATATCACTAAATGTATTATCAACTTTATAAAAGATTCCAGTGGCAGTAATTCCTGTTAAAATACAAGCAATAAGAAATGCTAAACGAAATCTCTTCCATAGTTCTTTTTTCATCACGATCCAATAAACTCCTTATGCCTTATCATTTAGGAAAAGACTATCTTTAATGGTATTCCAAATTTCTCCCCAAATTTCCTCCCACCAGCTAGGTCGGTTAGAGATGTCTGGTGTTTCGACAGAAGAATTTTCTTCTGCACTATTGGTGCTTATGCTAGGGGAACTTGTTGTTGCTTCTGTTGACTCCTCTATATCTATAGTAGAAGAAGTATTTTCTTCTGCAACATTCTCAGTCGTGTCATTCTCACTGCTTGTAGAGGAAGTCGTTCCTTCCTCTGATGGTTGCTTATTAGGAAGAGAAGTTGAACCTTCTTCTGTTGGCTGTTGCTCAGGGGCAGAAGTCGTTCCCTCTTCTGGCTGTTTTTCAGGAGCAGAAGTTGTCCCGTCTTCTGGTTGATTTTCAGGAGTAACAGTCGTTCCTTCTTCTGGTCGGCTTCCAGAAATAGAAGTTATCTCTTCCTCTAGTTGGTTTTCAGAGATGGAAGTCGAACTTTTTTCATGCTGTTTCTCGGAGGATGCATTTGTCTCTTCTTTTGATGGTTGTTTCTTTCGTTGTGAGTCCTTTTGTTCTTGGTTATCCTCTTCTTTTCGATGGCTTTCCGTATTTTTGTTACTTTCATTTCGTATATTTTTATTTACCGTTGTTTCTTTATAAGAAGAATTTGAAGAGGTGGACCAATCGTAAAAAGAATGATTCGGTATTGTTTCCCCTGTATTTCTATTTCCTACTTCAGATTCATCAGTCGTTACTGTTTCTGTTACTTGACTTTGACCTTCTTCTTTTGCTACGATTTCTTTTGATTTTTCTTTCGTGGAATCCTCTTCCATTTGTTGGATAGAAGAGATATCTTCCACTGTAAGAGAGGAAATATTTAAATTTGTTTCTTCTTGTATTTGGTTTCTCAACGGATTGTCTTCTACAATCTCAGCGGCTGCAAAACTTGGAATATCTTCTTCCTTCATCGTTATCATTTTCGTTTTTGCCTTTTTTTCTTGATCAAATGAGGTACACTCTAAAATATTTCCTGGCACTAAAAATTTAGTCGTACTGTGAGCATTGACAGCTTCTTCTACGTAGACGTGTACTTTTCCTGTAAAAAGACGAATTTCTGATTTCCCATTTTCTAGCGCTGTAACAACTCCCGAAGTTCCACGGATTCCCATTGTCATAGTGGATGTTTTTACATGAAAACTTTCTTTTGTTTTTAAAGGCTGTTTCACATTAAAAAATAAACTTCCCGAATCTATATATAGAGTAATTTTTTCATTCTTTTTTTGGACTCCAACAACGGAATTCGCATCAATTTTTACAACTTTTGTATCATCTAATGTGAGCCATGCATAACTTCTATTGGATGTTATAATCTGATAACCGTTGTACAATTTCATTTGCTCGTTACTAGAAATTGTATTTCCTACTGCATTTTGTACAAGAACTTCTCCTTCTATTTTCATAAGACGAATGGTTGATGCCAATTCATATCCTGTTGTATTGGAACTGTTTTTTCCTTTTACTTTAAATAGAAAAAAAATTCCCACTAATACGATACAAAATAAAATAATTGGAACGACGATCCCTCTCTTTTTTATTGGATTCATACTATATAAAATCTCCTTCTTCGTTTTTCTCCCACGCTCTACTTTCTATAAATAAGCGAAGAATGTCGCCATCTAATTTTCCTTCTTCTACCATTTCATTTAAAACACAAAATGCTTTTTCAATACTCATTGGTTTCTTGTATGGTCGATCTGTTGCAATTAATGCTTCGAAAATATCGAAAATGGTCATAATTCTCACTTCTCGATCGATTTCTCCTGCTGTTTTTTTCTTTGGGTATCCGCTTCCATCTAAAAATTCATGATGAGCGGGAGCCCAAACAGGTACTTTTTCTAATTGTTTCGTAAAGTGAATTCTCTTTAGTAAATGCTCTGTAATATCAACATGTTGTTGCATAAGAGCTCGTTCCTCTGCTGTCAATGTTCCTTTTGGAATCATAAGGCATTTGGTTTCTTCAAACGTCAAGTATGGATACCAGTTTCCATCTTTGTCAAGATAGTGTTTTTTGTGAATGTTTTGAATATGGAAAGCTCTTTTAGAATCTACAAAAGGGATGGCATCTGTATGTAAAACAAATTGTAAATCATTATGAAGCTCCTTTACTTTTTGTTCATATTCTTCTTTTGTTAGCTTTCCTTTTACAAAGTCTAGTTCCGTCAGTAACTCCATTCTTTCAAAACGATGTTTGACACATCTTAAACAATCACCTAACCGAGTGCTTTTGTCCATAATCTCTAATGGAATCACTAATTTCCCAATATCATGTAACCAAATACTCATTAAAAATTGTCGTTCTTCTAATTCTGAAAAAGTCCAATCGCCTTGCTTTTCATTTAAATAGTTTACAAATTTTTTTCCAAGACGTACCATGTTTTTCGTATGATTGGCGTTATAAGGACTTCTTGCGTCGACGGCCGCTGACATAACATAAACAAAGGAATCGAATAATTTTGTGATTTCTATTTCATATTTTTGCTTTCCTATATAAATGGCAACTTGAGAAGATAATGCCATAATTATTTTTTCATACTCTTTTGAAAAAGGAATGACATTTCCTTCGTCATCCATAGCATTAATTAACTGAAGCACACCGAGTACATCCCCAAAGTCGTCTTCCATTGGTAAAACTAGCATGGATTTTGTTTTATAACCAATTAAAGAATCATATTCTCTTGGTCCTGAAAAATTATACTCTTCTGCATGGTAAGCGTCTGGTAAATTAATTAAACGATGTTCAATGGCAGCACAACTGCATACATTTTTGGGATTCATCTGAACAGGAGGTAGCGGAATTTCCTCACCATTTCCGCCTTTTGAATAGTTCATAGAACGAGTTACCATAATTTGAAATTTTAATGTATCTCCATATTTTATATATAAAGTTCCAGCATCACAATTTGTGATTGATAAAGCTTCGTTCAAGATTAACTCTAGCAATCGATGGGTATTCTTTTCTTTTGAAAGAGCAATACCAATTTCTAAAATTCTATCTACATTGATTCTGCTCATACATCAATTTCCATTCCTTCTTTTAATAGTCGTATGTTGTTATCAATATGACTGAGTTGTTTTTCTAACGTTTGTAAAATAGCATCTGTATGATTGGTATTGTAGTGTGATAATAATAATTGATCGATATTTGCTCGCTTTTTTACAAATAGACCTTGCTCCCAAGTAGAATGTCCCCAACCTTTATGTTCTGGATATTCTTCTGGTAAATAACAACTATCATAAACAAGTGCTGTTGTATTTTGGGAAAAAGAAATGAGGCGTTCTAGACTATCTTCATTATGTTCAAAGTCTAGTGCATATACGAAACTACGATCTTTATAAGTAACACGATATAAAGTCGAAGCTCCTGGATGACAAGAATGTTCTGTTTCAATAACGATATCTTCTCGAATTTGATATTTTTTTCCTAGTTGCAAAGTAACAAATTGAACATTTGGTTGAAAGTTTTTCACTCCAACTGGCCAAAGCAATGGATTTAAAAAATAGTCTATTTGTTCTTGGATTGTTTTTCCAGATCTGGCTTGCCCATAAATGGTAATAGGATAATCAGATTCAAATAAAAATTGGAAAAAAGGAAATCCTTGTATATGATCTAAATGCATATGGCTAATAAAGATATGAATGTCTTTGATTGTCTTTGGTAAGCTTTTATTTAAAGTCATAATCCCAGTTCCAGCATCAAAAACAATTGCTTGATCCTTAATAGGAAGAAAAAAACAAGAAGTGTTTCCACCATATATTTGAAATTCTTCACCCGAACATGGGATAGAGCCCCTTGTTCCGAGTACTTTTACTGTAATTTTATCATTCACATTAAAAATCCCCTTATTAAACTAATATTTGACAATTTTTTATCTATATAAACCATTTTATCATAACAAATTATAGTGGGAAGTTCAACTAAATTTCTATTTTTATGTGATAGAAAAATTCGTTTCCATAACATAAAAAATACTGCTCTTCCTCGGTAAAGTATGTATGGCACCCTTGATTCAGTCAATTGGTTCTCAAACGAAATTTTTATCGAAAAAACTGGTGAATAAAAAAATGGTGTGCTATAATAACAAAGGTTATCTAATGGAATAAGAGAATGATATAAAATTCCAGAAAATCTATCATAAGAGAAAGGAAGAAATTTTATTGACAAGTGAACCAAGCTGTTTTATAATACTACCACACTAAAGTGATGGCGTATAAGGCTTTTGTTCGGTTCTGATACGGTAACATTTTTGTTAAAATTTATATTGAGGAGTGATTTGAAATGATACGAAAAAAACTCAAACGCTTTACTGCTCTCCTTTGTGTATCTGCATTGGCAATTTCCACACTCAGTGGTTGTTCCAAAGATCCAACGGCAGAAGATTCCACGGGAGCAGGGAAAAATTCATCAGCAACTCAAACCGCTGCAGGTAATACATTTACCTATGCGATTGGAGGAGATCCAGGAAGTAATGTGAATGTAATTACCACATCCGATCGTTTTGGTCTTATGACAATTAAAATGATCTACTCTCCACTTTTAATGTACAATGCAGATGGCGAAAATTGGTTTTTAGCCAAAAGTGTTGATGTCTCTGACGATAATTTAACCTACACGTTCCATTTACGTGATGATGTGAAATGGTCAGATGGAGAGCCATTTACAGCAGATGATGTTGTTTTCACTTATGAAGCAATGGAAGATGAGAAAAATGGTGGATGGGCATATTCACAGCTTGTTTATGATCAGGGGAAAGTAAAAATTGAAAAAATTGATGAGTATACTGTGGCAATGACAATGCCATTTGTTAACGCATCTGCTCTTGAAATGCTTTCTAATATTTTCATTATGCCAAAACATATTTATGAAAATGTAACAGATTTTGAGAATAATGAATTTAATGTAAAACCTGTTGGTACAGGTCCTTATGTGATGAGCGAATACAGCGCAGGTTCTTATGTGAAATTTTCAAAAAATGAAAATTATTTCCTTGGAACTCCAAACATTGATACGATTATTTTCCAGATTATTGAAAACTCGAATACTGCAATGCTTGCAATTCAAAGTGGAGAAGTGAATGCATGGATTGGAACTCCATCAGAAGTACAGCAGATGAAAATTGATGAAAATAATTTAAAGACAATCGCTTATAGTGAAGGACGCGTTGGATATTTAATGTTCAATGCAAACCGTATTAAAGATGAAAAAGTTCGTCAAGCTCTTTTATTTGCTTTAAATCGTGATGAAATGAATCAAGCATGTTTCCTTTCTTCCGATAACTATGAAACACCTTGGAGTTTTATTCCTCCAGGAAATGAATTTTTCACAGAAGACGTTGAAAAATACGAACAAAATATTGAAAAATCAAAACAAATGCTAAAAGAAGCTGGGGCAGAAAATTTAAAAATCAAACTTGGATTTGCAAGTTCTGATCCAGTACAGCAAAAACAAGCCGTTATGGTACAAGAACAGTTGAAGCAAGTTGGTGTTACGGTAGAACTTGCTGGTGGAGATGCCACTGCATTATCCAATGCAATGAAAGATCCAGACAATGATTATGATGCTTATTTTGGTGGATACATTATGGGGATTGATCCAGATACCTTCTCTAGTTTATTTGAATCTACCGCTGCTTTTAACTATATGCATTATGATTATCCAGAAATTGATAAGTTATTTAAGCAAGGAAGGGAAGAAACCGATCTTACAAAACGAAAAGAAATTTATACAAAACTTCAACAAGAACTTCAAAACACAGGTTGTTTCTACCCAATTACTTCAAACAAACGAATCCTTGTTATTTCTAAAAATGTATCTGGAATTGAAGAAGCAAAATTAGTTCCTGTTTATACATTTGAGGATACTTCCAAATTAAAAATGGAGTAATCAAAAAATAATTTTGTGTCCTTTTTGTATTAAAATAAGGTCAATGGAGATCAGCCGAAACTAGAGTGGAAATTTCCACTTTAGCTTCGGCTATCTTATTTACGCGAAGACAACGGGAAATAAGAAAGGAGCTTTTATGGCAAAGTATATTTTAAAAAGAATCTTAACTGCAATTCCAATGATTCTTATTATTACAATTATTTGTTTTACTTTAATACACATGGCGCCTTATGATGCTGTGGATTCTATGACGAGCCCTAAAATGTCACAAGAGACCATCGATTTAATTCGTGCAAAGTATGGTTATGATAAACCACTTTATGTTCAATATATTCGATGGATCGAGGGAATGCTTGGCGGAAATTTTGGATATTCTATCGTAACCCATCAAAATATTGCGGATGATTTGGCAGTTCGAATTCCAAACACAATAAAACTTATTTTGCCTGCTTATTTAACCGCCTACATACTTTCTATTATTTTAGGTCTTGTAGCTGGTTCTCATAAAAATAAATGGCAGGATAAATTAATTGATGGTTTTGCTTCCATTGGTATTGCAACCCCTACGTTTTGGATTGCTATGCTTTTTATCTACTTATTTGGATATAAATTAAAGGTGCTTCCAATTTTAGGGATGCATACAATCGGATTAGAATCTTCTTTTGCTGATTATATGAAACATTTTATTATGCCATATATCGTATTAGTCATTGGATTTTTACCAGATTCCATTCGTTATGTGCGCTCTTCTACCATTACTCAATATTCAGAAGATTATGTTATGGTGCAAACAGCATTTGGTGCTTCCAAAAGAGAGATTATGTTTAAACATGTATGTAAAAACGTTCTTCTTCCTATTATTACAAAATTGGGAATGGCACTTCCAATGCTTGTAACAGGAGCCATTATTACAGAAACTATTTTTGGTTGGCCTGGAATCGGACCATATTTTATTAAAGCGATCCAAGGGATGGACTACCCTATTGTTATGGCTATTTTAGTATTATCTTCTACTTTAGTGATTCTTGGAAACTTACTATCTGATATTTTATACTGTATTACCGATCCAAGAATTCGAGAAATGGGGTGATAGACGATGAAAAAAGAACAAAACAATTCAAAAAAACGAAGAATGGAGCGCGTGATTTCTGCATTAAAGAAAGATAAGATAGCGATTGTTTCTCTTATTTTTCTCGCTTTTATTATTATCATTTCTTTAATCGCGCCTCTTTTACCAATTGATCCCAATAAGACAGATGTTATGAATATGTTAACACCACCATCTGGAGAACATTGGTTTGGAACGGATGAAGTCGGAAGAGATTATCTTGCTCGTGTTATTTATGGTGGACGTGTATCTTTATTAGTTGGTGTGCTTGCCATGCTAGCCAGTGTTTTTATCGGTGTTACGGTAGGAACGATTTCTGGATATTGTGGCGGAATTGTGGATATGATTTTAATGCGAATCGTGGATATTATGTCTTCTATCCCTTGGATGATTCTCGTTACAGTCATTAGTATTTTCTTAAATCCTGGTTTAAAATCGATTATTATTGTGATTGGTTGTTTTACATGGATGGAAATTGCAAGACTTGTAAGAGCGGAGACACTTTCTATTAAAGAAAGAGAATATGTCATGTATGCAAAATTTGTAGGAACTCCATTTTGGAAAGTAATTCTTATGCATATTATTCCTTCTGTTTTTCCAACGATTATTATTGCAGCAACAACAAGTATCGCAGGTGCTATTATGACAGAATCTTCTTTAAGTTTCTTAGGGATTGGAATTCAGCAACCGATGTCTTCTTGGGGAAGCCTTTTACAATCTGCTCAGACGAATTTACAAAATGCCCTTTATATGGCTTTCATTCCTGGACTTTTAATCGTATGTACGATTTTTGCATTTAATAAACTTGGAAATCTCTTACGCATTTATGTAGAACCAAGAGTCACATCTGGAGAAAAGGAATAGGAAGGAGATACGAGTATGGAACAGTCAACAAAGCTTTTAGAAGTAAAAAATTTGAATACCACATTTCAAATTCAAAAAAATATAGTAAAAGCGGTTCGTGGAGTGGATATTCATGTAAAAAAAGGAGAAATTTTAGCTGTGGTTGGGGAATCAGGCAGCGGAAAAAGTGTCCTTATGAAATCAATCATGGGAATCCTTCCTGAAAATGCTCAAGTGACAGCCGATCAGATTCAATTCGAAGAAAAAGATCTGAAAACATTTTCAAAAGAACAGCAAAGGAAAATCCGTGGAAAAGAAATCGCTATGATTTTCCAAGATCCCATGACCGCATTAAATCCTTTAAAAACAATTGGACAGCATTTATGTGAGGTGTTAAAAAGACATCAAGGTCTAAAAAAAGCAGATGCTTTAAAAGAGGCAGTCAATGCTTTGAGTAAAGTAGGAATCCCTTCTCCTGAAAGCCGTTTGAAACAATATCCTCATGAGTTTTCAGGAGGAATGAGGCAAAGAGTGTTGATTGCAATGGCTCTTTGTTGTCATCCAAAACTTTTAATTGCAGATGAGCCAACAACAGCTCTTGATGTAACAATACAGGCACAGATTCTTGAATTATTGCAAGAATTACAAGAAAAAGAACATATGAGCATTGTTTTAATCACTCATGACTTAGGTGTTGTTGCAAGCTTAAGTAACCGTATTGCTGTTATGTATGGTGGACGCGTGATGGAGGAAGGGGTAACCGATGAAATTTTTTACCATCCACAACATCCTTATACAAGAGCTTTACTTCATGCAATTCCAAAGCCAGTTACTGGTGTAAAAGAGCGATTAGAACCGATTCCAGGTATGGCTCCTTCTCTTTTAAACCCATTGCCAGGCTGTCCGTTTGCCGATCGTTGTAATTATACAACCGATGCTTGTCGAGAAAAAATGCCAGAATATCATATCTATTCTGATACCCAAAGAGCTATGTGCGTGTTTACTGGTGAAGAATTAGATAAAAAAGATGGAAAGGAGAAACAAAATGACAAATAAACCAGAAGAGATTCTTGTAGAAGCAAAAGAGCTTCAAAAATATTTTCCAGTAAAAAGTTTCTTAGGAAAAACAAAAAAAGAAGTTTGTGCTGTAGATAAAATTTCACTTTCCATTAAAAAAGGAGAAACCTTTGGGTTGGTTGGAGAATCTGGATGTGGAAAGTCTACCTTTGGACGTACTTTGATTCGTATGTATGAACCAACAGGTGGTTCTATCTTTTATCACGGAATGGATATTACAAAGTTAAAGGGAAAAGAATTGAATACGTATCGTAAGAAAATGCAGATTATTTTCCAAGATCCATATTCTGCCCTTGATCCTCATCATAACGTACGGGAAATTATTAGTGAACCGATGGCATTAGAAGGTAAACTCTCTTCATCCGAAATGGAAGATCGCATTGTTTCTCTTTTAAAAACAGTTGGTATGAAACCAGATGATATGGAAAAATATGCCTATGAATTTTCAGGTGGACAAAGACAACGAATTGGAATTGCTCGTGCTCTAGCGGTGCAACCAGAGTTTGTATTATGTGATGAGCCAATTTCAGCTCTTGATGTTTCTATTCAAGCACAAGTTGTCAATATGTTAGAAGATCTTCAGCAGGAATTAGGCCTTACGTATCTATTTGTTGCCCATGATCTTTCTATGGTTCGCCATATTTCCGATCGAATTGGAGTTATGTATCTTGGAAAAATTGTAGAGATTTCTGAGAGTGATGAATTATATGATAATCCACTTCATCCATATACAAAGGCTTTATTATCTGCAATTCCAATCGCCGATCCAAAAACGGCTCGTCTTTCAAAACGACAAATTATTGAAGGGGATTTACCAAGTCCATTAAATATCCCAACAGGATGCCGTTTTCATACAAGATGCCCTTATGCGAAACCGGAGTGTTCCATAACAGAACCAGAATTAAAAGAAGTTTCTAAAGGACATTTTGTTGCTTGTCATCTATAAGACGCTAAATCTTATCATTAAAAAAGCGATAGAACACTTTCAATTTGTATTGCGTGTCTATCGCTTTTTTTGTTAATTCGATTTCATTTCTTTGGCACTGTTCTTTGCTTCTTCTTTTTGTAAATTTTCAAAGAAACGCTTCCCTTTTTTGCATTTTAAATCCGTTGTCAAACAAAAATTTTGGCATACTTTACAGCGTGTGATTGGCTGTTTTTCCATTTACTAAAACTCCTTCTTTATTCATCTTTTTGTGTTTTTTACGATATCTTGCTTCCCTTTTAGATAAAATAATATCAATAGGTCATTTAGGAAAACTTCTCAGCTACTTTATCATACATTGGTGTTGGAACACTGTATTTTTTTCCAAGACGCACAACTTCATAAACAAGTCCATCAATTTCTGATGCTTTCCCCGCCCAAATATCACGTTGCATAGAGGCAGATGCATTCGGTGCTAACTGATCCATAATATCTAAATTAATTTCTACAATATTTTCTGGAAGTGAAATATTCATAGCTTTTGCAATTGCATTGATTTCTTCGATTAATGTGATAAAAGTCGAACGAATTTCTCCTTCTTTTTGCACTTCTTCTACTCTCACATCATAGTAAGCACCGCAGGCAGCCATTGGAGAAACAAAAGAGAATTTTTGGAGAGCATCTTTTTGAATGTTATCAGAAAGAATAACATCAATTCCTGCATCTTCTAAATCTTTTTTTATTGTTTCTAGCTCCGGACGAAATTCTTTCTTATTGCGAACTCCATAAACAATACGGAAAATATCTCCACTTTGTAATATTTTACCAGCTTCTTTAATTTCTCCTACAATATAGATACAACCATCGGTTACTAAAACTTCTGGTAACTGTTCTTGTAGTTTTTTACCTGTTCCGTAAATATTTAAAAGAGGAATCACGATAGTTTTCTCATGAGAAGCTCTTTTAATAAACGGTATTGTATCTTCCAAAGAATATCCTTTTACACAGACAAAAATCACATCCGCCTTTTCATTATAGTGTTCCATATCACAAACTTTAATTGGGTTTACTGTAAAGTTTCCTTTTCTTGTTGTTTCAAAAGAAAGTCCATGCTCTTCCATTGCATGTAAATGAGTACCTCTTGCAATTAAAGTTACATCCTTCTTTGCATTGGCAAGAAAACCACCAATACTTCCGCCAGTTCCACCAGCGCCAATCATTAAATATTTCATATAAAAATAATTCCTTTCTTTTTACCAACATTTATTTTCTCATTGGAATTGGATAATGTTGATTTTTCTGTACTTATTATACAGTACTAGAAAGAACGATTCAAGTTTGATGATTTTTGATTCTAATGATAAATAAATTAGAAGGAGATGATTATCCATTTGGAAGATCAAAACATTTTTTAAATGCTTTGATTTCCTGTTGACCATACATGAGATTCTTTTGCAGATACGGCAGTATTTTGTGCCATTACGCCTACAAGAGAATGAGGAATATAAGGCTCTTCTAAATAAGTAATCTCTTCTTTTGTCAAAGATAAATTGACTGCTTTTACTGCTTCTTCTACGTGATGGAGTTTTGTAGCTCCAACGACTGGAGAAGTAACTTTTGTCAAAAGCCATGCTAGAGAAACTTCTGTCATAGATACCCCATGTTTTTTAGCTAATTCTGCTACTCGATCAATAATAATTCTATCTTGTGTAGCAGTTGTATCGTATTTCAATCGAGCATAGCTATCCTCTTGAAGTCGTTTCGATGTTTCTTCAGGGTGTTTTGAAAGTCTTCCACTAGCGAGTGCACTATATGGTGTCATGGCAATATTATCCTCTTTACAAAGTTTTACCATCTCCCGTTCTTCCTCTCGAAAAATCAAGTTATAATGTCCTTGTACTGATACAAACTGAGGGAATCCTTCCTTTTCGGCAAGTGCATTTGCTTTGGCAAGTTGCCATGCAAAACAGTTGGAAATCCCAATGTATCGAGCCTTTCCTGCCTTCACAACATTATGAAGCCCTTCTAAAATATCAAAAATTGGTGTCCGATAATCCCACATATGATAAATATAAAGATCCACATAATCCATACCAAGATTTTGTAGACTTTTATCTATCATCTTTTCAATATGTTGTTGACCAGTAATTCCTGTACAAATTTCTTCTTCTGTGCGTGGAAGAAACTTGGTGGCAACAACGACATCTTCTCGGTTGGTAAAATCTTTTAAAGCACGTCCTAGATATTGTTCACTAGTTCCACCTTGATATGCAATTGCTGTATCAAAGAAATTGATACCTAATTCTAATCCATGTTTGATAATTTCACGAGAATGTTCTTCATCCAGTGTCCATGTATGCTGTCCACTTTTTGCATCACCAAATCCCATACATCCCATGCAAATGTTTGATACTTGCAACTCTGAATTTCCTAATTTTACGTATTCCATTTCTTTTTATTCCTTTCTATTCCTACTTCTATCATAATCTTTCATGATAAATTTTTCATATGATTTTTTTCTGAATCTCATTTTTTTGATGCTAGATGATTACAAATTTCATATCTCAAATAGTCAAGTCTATCCAATTGCTTTTCCCGAAAATGGATTTCATCTAAAGTCTCGTTCCTTTTTTGATTTAACATACCTAATCTTTCTTCCTCGGAATTTTCTTTTTCTAGCAGCAGCCGCATATAAGTTTCAACTTCATATGTGGTAAATCCAATGTCATGTAATGTCATAATCATGCTTAGATTTTCTAAGTCGGAATCATCATATTTCCATGCGCCTATTACTTTCTTTACAGCATTACATAGTCCCCAGCTTTCATATTCCTGGAGGATTTTTATTGGAATTTGATAACGATTACTGGTTTCTTCCATTGTCATATGCCCCCTCCTTTCCTACTCTTTTATAAAAAACAACGATGGAAATTCCGATAACATAAAAAATAGTAGATGTTCTTTGCATCTACTATTTTAGTATCCTTATTCTCTTATGTCTAATGCTTATCGTTGATAAAAAGAAATGCTTATTTAGCATATCTTAAAAACTCAATAAATTTTGTCGTAGCAGAAGAAAACATTTGACTTTTTTTCCAGACTAAAACTGCTCCTGTATCCAAAGATGGGTATAGAGGGATAAATTTCAAATCGTTATAGCAAAGCCCTAAATCAAAGCAAAGGGCAACTCCAACATGATGTCTTACCATATTTGCTGCATTTAAAATTAAATTATATCTTGCAGCAATCTCGATTTGCTCATATATTTCTCCAAACCAGTTAGAAATTTCATTCTTAACACTTTCTCGTCCAGGGATTAAGAGTGGAATAGAAATCAGATCCTTCGCAGAAACTGATTTTTGACTGGCAATGGGTAGATCTTTCGTTGTTAAAATTCCCCACTGTTCTTTCTTTGGCATGCGCACAAAATCATATTTACTAATATCTACAGGTTCCATAAGAAGACCGATATCTAAAATTCCTTGTTCGATTCTCTCTTTGATATCATCAGCATTGGCACTATAAATTTGAAAACTAACGAGAGGATATTGTTTTCTAAATTGATACATTTTTTCTGAAAGGTATGACATATTTTGTGTTTCCCCACAGCCAATTGCGATTTCTCCTGCAAGTTCTTCTTCATTTTGTATAAACTCTTCTTTTGTTTTTTCTACAAGAGAAAGGATTTCTTGTGCTCGTCGCTTTAAAAGCAGTCCTTCTTCCGTTAAAATAATACTATGTTTGCTTCTGTGAAATAATTTAACTCCTAGTTCTTCTTCTAGTTGCATCAACTGTCGAGATAACGTTGGTTGTGTCATATGCAATCGAATAGCCGCTTTTGTAATATTTTCTTCTCTAGCAACCATCAGAAAGTATTTTAAAACTCGAAGTTCCATAAATACTACCTTATGCCTTTATAATCTGTATTCCAATGCCATTTGGATCCGTTATAAAAAAACATTCCATATCGTTTCCAAGTATTTGAGGTTCTATTGCTATCATTTGTTTTTCTCTAGCTTCTTTAAGAATGTCTTTATAATTCTCAAAAGCGATTCCAATGGATATCCCGCTGTTATCTACTCGATTTTGAGACACGGTTTTATTTTCAATTAATTCTATTTTCATTCCATTGTCAGCAGTATAAAAAGCAATTGTCATTTTATCGCTTGGGGAGAAAGTTCTTATTAGTTTTAAACCAAGAAAATTTTCATAAAATGCTTTTGATTCATCCATATTCTTTACATTAATTGTGATCCATTGAATATTCATTCGGAAACCTCCTATGATTCTATTTTTGTATGTACTAGTATTAGTTTTTTATATAGAA
>UQVN01000035.1 GCA_900544525.1 uncultured Eubacteriales bacterium | reverse complement strand
AAGAAAAAAATGCATAAAAAACTAATGTATATGAATAAATATTATTGTGGTATTGTATAAAAATGGCTTAAAATAGCCAAAAACCATAAAAATGCATTTGACAAAAATGAATTTTAGTAATAAAATATACATAAATTGATAAAAGGTTTTATAATAGAAGTAGAAAGCTATTTGGAGGGAAATAATAATGAAAAAATTTGGTAAAGTCGTAGCGGTTATGATGACTGCTGTTATGTTATTATCTGGTTGTGGTAGTTCCACAGGGGGAACAACAGGGACATCTACAGAAAATGGAACTTCTAGTGGGCTTCCATCAAAGGTTGTTGTTGGAACAAATGCGGAATTTCCTCCATTTGAATATATGGATAACAATGGACAGCCAGATGGATTTGATATGGCATTAATCAAAGAGGTTGGAAAGCGCGCAGGCTTTGAAGTGGAAATTAAAAATATGGATTTTGATGCTCTTTTAATGTCTATGTCAACAGGCGGAGTTGATATGGTAATTGCTGGTATGACAGCAGATGAAGAGCGTAAAAAACAAGTGGATTTCTCCGATGGATATTTCCAATCTGGTCAAGTTATGATTGTAAATAAAGACAATAATGAAATTAAAACATTTGATGATTTATCTGGAAAAAAAGTTGCTGTACAACAAGGAACAACAGGGGATTTATCTGTAACAGAAGGCGATGAGAAATGCGTTGTAAAAGGCGTAGAAGTAAAACGTATGAACAAAGGTGCAGATGCGGTTGTGGACTTAATGAATGGCGGTGTGGATGCCGTTGTCATTGATGCACTTCCAGCAGAACAGTTTGTAAAAGCGCACCCAGATGAACTCAAAGTAGTTGTTGATGAAGCAGTAGTAGAAGAGTATGCCATTGCAATGCCAAAGGGACAGGATGAATTGAAGAAAGCGGTGAATCAAGCATTGGCAGAAATAAAAGCAGATGGAACATTAGATCAACTTGCAGAAGAATATGATGCAAAATAACCAATCATAAGAGAATAGAAATATCGTTTTTAAATTAGGAAAGAAGGGCTGTCTAAAAACCTGAAAAAGGCTTCTGACAGCCCATTTTCTGTTATTAAATTTGGATTCTCTTGATCCGATAGATAAAGTATGATATAAGAAGTTGAGAGTTTAAGAGAAGGAAGAAATTATTAAGAGAAAGGAAAAAAGAAAATGAATGGATTAATGGGAATTGGATTCTTTTCTTTGCTCAGCAATCAAAGTTGGTTTGCTGAATGGGGAGAAAAAATCTATAATACTTGGATCAATATGAATGGTTGGAAACTATTTTTAGATGGATTCAAAGTGACATTAGGTGTATCCGCAGTTGCCGTTGTTATCGGTGTAGCCGTTGGTTTTATTTTGGCTTTAATGAAATTGACCGAAGTAAAGAAAGGGAGAAGAACGGTTCTTTCTACTTTAGCAGGGATTTATATTGACATTATAAGAGGGACACCATCTCTTGTTCAATTAGTAATTATGTATTTTATTATATTTAAAAGTCAAGCGTCTTTAATGGCAGGTATGCTTGCTTTTGGATTAAATAGTGGAGCGTATGTAGCAGAAATTATTCGTGGTGGTATTTTATCGGTCAATAAAGGACAGATGGAAGCAGGGCGTTCCTTAGGTCTTAGCTACGGAATGACAATGCGTTATGTTATTGTTCCGCAGGCGATAAAGACAATTTTACCAGCACTTGGAAATGAATTTATTGTATTAGTAAAAGAAACATCGGTTATTAGTTTTATCGGTGTTGCAGATATTATGAAAGCGGGACAGTTCTTAGTATCTCGTACTTATGAACCATTTGTTCCTTATATTTCAATTGCAGTGATTTATTATGTGATTATTAAGATTTTATCATTGCTTTTAAATGCCTTTGAAAGGAGACTTCGTAGAAATGATACACGTTAGAAATTTGCATAAACATTTTGGAAAATTACAAGTATTAAATGGAATTGATATCCACATTAAAAAAGGCGAATGTGTTTGTGTTATTGGACCTTCAGGTTCTGGTAAAAGTACATTTTTACGCTGTTTAAATCTTCTTGAAGTACCAACCGATGGAGAAATTATTATTGATGGAATCAATGCCACCGATAAGAAAACAAACATTGATACTTTTCGAAGAGATGTGGGAATGGTATTTCAACAGTTTAATTTGTTTCCAAACTTAAATATTATTGATAATGTAACATTAGCTCCTGTGAAACTTGGAATTCTTTCAAAACAAGAAGCCGAGAAAAAAGGAATGGAATTATTGGAGCGTGTTGGGGTTGGAGCAAAAGCGAAAAATTACCCAACACAATTATCTGGTGGACAGCAACAGCGTGTTGCCATTGCAAGAGCATTATGTATGTCACCAAATGTAATGCTTTTTGATGAACCAACTTCTGCCTTAGATCCAGAGATGGTTGGCGAAGTATTAGATGTTATGAAACAACTTGCAGAAGAAGGAATGACAATGGTTGTTGTCACTCATGAAATGGGATTTGCAAGAGAAGTAGCGGATCGTGTTGTTTTCATGGACGGCGGAGTCATTGTAGAAGAAGGATATCCAAGAGATGTATTTGGAAATCCACAAAATGAACGTACAAAAGCATTTTTAAGTAAAGTGTTATAAAAGTGAATCATAAAAAGAGATGATTAGAGGAGTTCTAGTCATCTCTTTTTTATGTTATAGGAAATTCCTCGCAAAGCGTGTTTTTGGTTATTGACAAATAATTCCAAGTTGTATATAATGCAATGTTAGTTAAAGCTAACTTTTGAAAATGAAGGAGGAAAATAAGTGACTGCTTTACAAATGAAATATTTGCTAGCGTATTTGAACTTGAGAGAAAATGAGCGAAGTGTAACATCGGTAGCCATTGAAACTGGGGTAAATAAGTCTACAGTAAGCCGTGTTTTTACACTGGCAATCAAAGAGGGGATTTTAGATGAGAGACATCAAGTGACGGAAAAAGGAAGAGAGAAGGTAGAACAATTTTCTATGAAATTACGGGAGGTGATTGAATTATTATGTAATTTAGGAATTGAAGAAAAACGGGCGATTGAGGAAGCATATCAAATGATAGGAGCTTGTTCTGATGGCACAATCCAAGCGATATTAGAAAAATGGAAGGAGTTAGAAATAAGTTGCATATAGGGCAACAAATGCTGTTTGACAATTGATTGTTTATACATTATAGTTAGTTCGTCCTAACTTTATTAGTGCGAACTAGTACAAAATAAAAAAAGAAAACGTAAATAGGAATAAAAAAATCTCAAGTAGAATTGAGTGCAATGAGGAGAAGAAAATGATTAAAAAAAATCTGAAAATGAAACAAGCAATGGCATTGGCTTTAACACTTGTTGTAACATCATCTGTGTTTTCTACACCAGTACTTGCAAATACTGTAACTGATATTACAACACAAATGGTAACAAAAGGTGTTCAGTTGGAAGATGGAGTCTATAGTATTCCCGTTAAAATGTGGCATGTGACAAAAGATCAAGCTTCTTCAGGGAATGGAGCATTGTCTCAGACTGCAACTATCATTGTAAAAGATGGAAAAGCAAATTTAGTTGTTACCTATCTATCAATGACAACTATGGGAAAAACAACTTATGTATCAGAGTTAAATTATTTAACGGATATGAAATATAGCGAATCTGGAACGCTTGATAGCTATAAAGAAAATCCAACCACTGTACTATCTACTTACAATACAGTGGATGAATATAATGCAGAAGATAGCAAAGATCCAACAGTAGCTGGGAAGGCATATCCAAAAGATCAGATGCTTCCAATTACGATAGGTGAAAATGAAATTCTTGTTAGCATTTATGTTCCTATTTCAGCTCCTTACATTGGATATGGAAAGAAGCATGAAGCACGTTTAATTTTAGATTATGATAATATAAAAGCGATAGATGGAAGTATCTTTTTATCTCAGAACCAATTGACATTATCTACAAAGGAAACTGCAAAATTAACTGCAACTGTATTTGGAGATAATGAGAATGTTACTTATACTTCAAGCGACAAAAATGTTGCAACTGTTTCAAAAAGTGGAGTTGTAACAGCAAAGTCATTGGGAACAGCAACAATTACTGCAACAGCAAATGGCGTAAGCACTACTTGTGAAGTAAAAGTTACTCTAAAAGATGGAAAATATCAAGTTCCCGTTAGTTTATGGCATGCCTATAAAAACGAAGCTTCTATGGGAAATGCAGGTGTAAAACAGACAGGAACTTTAACAGTAAAAGATGGAGAAGCAACTTTAACAATGACATTTGTTCCAATGAAATTAGGAACGCTCAGCGGATATTTATCTGAATTAAATTTAATGACAAATATTCAGTATGATGCGAATAAAATTCCAGTTTCCTATGATAAAGTACCATCAACAGTATTATCTACTTATAATGTGGTGGATGAATATAATAAGGCGGATAGTACAGATAGCAATGTAGCAGGAAAGGCGTATCCAAAAACAGTTTCTATTCCTGTGGAATTAGGACAAGAATATACATGGGTGCATATGTATGTTCCAGTTATGGGAGTAACTGGTGCAGGTGACTGTGAGGCTAGAGTAAAAATAGATTATTCTGTATTTGAGCCAACAATTACTTTAAATAAGACAAAAGCAACAATAACAGCAGGAACAACAACAACATTAAAAGCGAATATCCATGGATTATCATCAAAAGCAACATGGACATCAAGCAATAAGAAAGTTGCAACTGTATCAGGCACTGGTAAAGTAACTGCAAAAAAAGCAGGAAAAGCGGTAATTACAGTAACTGCTAATGGTATTAGCAAAAAAGTGACAATTACTGTAAAAAATCCTACATTAAAAGTAGCGAGTACAAAAGTATCAGTAAAAGCAGGAAAAACAGCAAAAGTAAAAGCGACTGTTTCACCCAAATTAGCAATTTCTTATACATCAAGCAATAAAAAAATTGCAACCGTAAGTAAAACTGGTGTGATTACAGGAAAGAAAAAGGGAACAGCAAAAATTACAGTCTCTTGCTACGGAGCAAAAAAAGTTGTAACAGTAACAGTAAAATAATGCTGTGAGAAGAGGTGGGGTGAAATATTCCATCTCTTTTTTGTGTAATTGGGAATTGTGATTCCGATTACACAAAAGAGCACTGCGTGTAAATAATACGTAGCTCGTAGACAAGAAAGATAATATTAAATATTAGAGTAGAAAGGTATTTCATGGAAATGAAAAAGAAAACAGTACAAGTTCTGATTTTTTCTTTGATTTTTTGCTTTTTAATACCTATTGGAGTGTTTGTAGGAAGCAAAGAGGTAGAGGCAAAGAATCAATGGGAAGATGGAAATTATACGATTCCTGTTACCTTGTGGAAGAGCGCACAAGACCAAGTTTCTATGGGGAATAGTTCTTTAGAAGAAGCTAAGTTGGAAATAGAAGATGGAAAAGGAACTTTATATTTGAAATTTCAGTCAATGACATTTTCAGGGATGGAAGGGTATTTAGGAAAGTTCGATTTACTGGAAAATATTACATTTGATTCTTATCATCAGCCAAAGACGTATGATTTAAAAGATTCTACAATTATTTCTACTTTTGGTGTGGTGGATCAATATAATAGCAGTTCCTCTACCGATGTGGTAATAGCAGGAAAAAGCTATCCAAAAGTAGTGGCTCTTCCATTGGAAACTGTCGGTGATGATTTATTGTGGGCACAAGTTTACGTTCCAATTATGGGGAGTCTTGGGTTTGGAACACAGATCTGTCGTGTAAAGATAGAATATGAGGAAGCAAAAACGATGACGAAAGAAGAGATAGAACGATGGGAAGCCTATGAACAAAGCGATAAAAAGGAAGAATTAGAAGGAGAGGTAACGACAACTATCGATCGATCCAAATTAAAGTTACAGATTGAAAAAGCGACTAAGTTAAAAGAAAAGGTAGATCAGTATACAGAAGCTTCTTTAAAACAATTAGAAGAAGTGTTAAAAGGAGCGAATACTGTTTATGATTTATCAACAGCAACTCAAGAAGCTGTGGATCATCAGGTAGTATTATTAAAAAATGCGATTGAACAATTAGTAGAAAAATCCTCTGAAAATTTAGATAAAGATTCCCTTTCGGATGGAAAATATCAAGTCTATGTAGATCTTTGGAACGCTGTTTCCGATGAGGCATCCATGGGAAATCTAGCTTTAAATAAAAAAGCACTATTGACGGTGAAAAATAATAGTTACACCATGGAGATTTCCACAAGACCAATGACCGTAGGGACGATTACTGCTTGTTTGCAATCCATACAGATCAAACAAAAAAATGGTACTTATCAGTACGCAAAAATTACAGCAAGAAATAATGAAAACAACCAGCCAAGTGTTTTTCAGTTTTCCTTGCCTTCTACAAAGGAATATATCGATGTGTTAATCGATCCAAAGGTAGAGGTAATGGGGAAAGATCCTCTGGCTGCTCGATTAAAAATCAGTTGGGATACATTAAAAAAAGTATCAAATAGTGAAACAATAGAAGAAAATACAGAGACAATCGTATCAGGTACTTCTTCAAAAGCAGTGGACTGGACGGATAAAAAAACTGGTATTTCCATAAAGGCACAGGCCAATATGATAGAAGATGATACTTCTTACAAAGCATCTGTTCTTACAAGCGGAGAAAATTATAATGCGATAAAAGAAATGTTTACGGATGAAGAAGTTATAACCGTATATGGTCTTTTCTTTGAAAATAAAAAAGAAACAAAGGTACAGCCAAATGGTATGATTCAAATTTCTCTTCCAATTGAAGAGAAGGAGAAAGATACTATCGAAGTTTATCGCATTTTGGATGGAGTAAAAACTAAGATGAGTGGTAGTGTCATAAAAAATCAGTTTGTATTTTCTACAAATAAAGTTGGTTATTTTGCTATTGTAAAGGCAAAAGAGGAAGAAAAACAAAGTACAGGATTTCTTATCAATACAGGAACGAGTAATCAAGGGGGTTCTTATCAAATGCCAACAAAGGAAGGTAGCGTTTGGGAAGAATCAGAAGAACTAGAGATACAAAATAAGGAAGAAACCGATGTTAGAAATGAAAATGAAGAAGAGGAAGCTATTGATAAGACAGAAACGAAAGAAACAATAGGAGAAAGAATAGAAGAAAATTCGCAAGAAGAAATGAGCAAAAGTGAAGAAATAGAAAATAAAAAGTTTGAAGAAAAGATAGGAGCTACCATTGCTATTTTATTTTTAGGAGTTTCTATTTTTATTTCATTTCTATTCGTTATTTTTATATGTTTCGTTGGAATCAAGCAGATTTATAAGAGAGGATAAAGGAATGAATTACAAAAAGAGAATCGTCGTATTTTTATTGGCATTGATCGTTTGTATTAATATCAAAGAAGTTCCAAGGGCGTCAGAATTAGGGACAGCTTATCTTGCAAAAGCTACATCGTATTATAAACATCCAATTACTGGAGTTGTAGAAGATGCGGGAAATAATGAAGGTCTTGGACAATCTATGACAGAAAGCGTATTATCTTCAAGTGCTTTAGTAGAAAAGACCAATAGCGGAAAACTCTATGCAACTGTAAGAATTTTTTTAACAGATAATATTAGTGAAGTGAAATTTTTTACGCAGAAACGTGGAGAAACAAGCTTTAAGAGTGTATCTGCTACTTTAATGCAAGAAAATATGGGAGGTACCTATTGTTCTGATTATCGTTTTGCGATTCCAACAGAAGATGCCATCGTAAAAGCGAGTTTTTATGTAACGCCAATGGGAAGAGATGTTATTTTTTATTTTGATTTTTCTAATTTAAAAGAAGGTTCTGGTGATTTTATCGTATCCGTAAAACAGGAGACCAAAAGCCAGACAACAAACCAGACAGTAGAAAAAGTAAATAGCGAAGAAAAAGAACAGATCAATTCCTCTAGCGCAAGCACACAGGAGGAAAAAGAAGAAAGTACCTCAAATAAAAAAACACAAGAAGAAACAAAAACTGAGACAGATGAGCAGGCAGATACGGAAGAAAAATCCAATCAAGAAGGAAAAGAAGCGACAACAGAAAAAGAAAGTGTGGCAGGAAAAAGTCCAGCAGAACAATTATTAGATCAAACACAAGGATTAGTCTTATCGGATACGAGCGTATTAGGTACAGAAGAAGGAAGTACTGAAAACTTAGAAGAGGTAAAAGAAACAGAAAAAGAAGCCATTGTCATACCAGCACTATCGTGGACTCTTGTTTGGCAGTGCATTTTGATTATCACACTTCCTTCTCTTATCATTGGCGGTGGAATTTTTGGTATTCTTATCTTTTTAAAGAAACGAGAGGAAGAATAATATGATAGGTTGGAAGAAGTGGATAAGGAAAAGAAAAAAAGTTGCTCTTTTAGGAGCGATGGCAGTTGTATTTGGAACTTTACTAACAGGATGTGTCGATCAGAGCGGGGGAAGTACAAGTGCTGATGTAAGGGAATCTGAAGTCGTACAAGAAAAGACAGAGGCTCAGGTAAAAAATTCACCTCGTGTTATTGCAACTTCTATGGCGGTTGTGGAAATTTGTGATAAATTAGGGATTCCTTTAGTTGGAGTTCCAGAAAGTAGTTTATCAGAAATTCCAGAGAGATATGAAGAAGCCAAAACAGTTGGAACACCAATGTCACCAGACATTGAGATCGTCTCTTCTTTAAATCCTGATTGGATTCTTTCACCCGTTAGTTTACGATCCGATTTGCAACCGAAGTATGAGCAACTAAATACAGAATATGCGTTTTTAAATTTAAATAGTATTCCAGGAATGTATCAGTCAATTTCTCAGCTTGGGCAGATTTTTGGAAAGGAAGAAGAGGCACAAGCATTAGTGGATGATTTTGTTACTTTTTATAATAACTATCAAAAAGGTCATGAAGGAAAAGAAGCTCCGACTGTTTTAGTTTTAATGGGGCTTCCAGGGTCTTATGTGGTAGCTACGGAAAATTCTTATGTGGGAAGTTTAGTAGCTATGGCAGGTGGAAAAAATGTGTACGCAGGAGAAGAGGGAGATTTTTTAAATATTAATACCGAGGATATGTTAAAAAAAGATCCCGATATTATATTAAGAACTGCCCATGCATTGCCAGATCAAGTTATGGAGATGTTTTCTGAGGAGTTTAAAACAAATGATATTTGGAAGCACTTTAAAGCGGTAAAGGAAGAGAAAGTCTATGATCTTTCTTACAGCAAATTTGGTATGAGTGCTACCTTTGATTATAAAGAGGCGTTACAGGAGCTGGATACTCTTTTATATGGTGAATAAAATGAAGAAAAAAAGTAAAATTTGTATTATTAGTAGTTTTGTAATCATTAGTGGGCTGCTTCTTGGTGTATTTTTATGGGCGGTGAATACAGGAAGTTTAAAAGTAGGAGGAATCCAATTGCTTCGAGGATTATTGATTGCCTACGATCCAGAAGTTGCCACAGTATATGATTTGCGTTTTCCAAGAATTATTATTTCTATGTTAGTAGGAAGTGCCCTTGCAGTATCAGGAGTATTATTTCAAGCAGTGTTGAAAAATCCATTGACGGATCCTGGAATTATTGGGATTTCAAGTGGTGCTAGTTTTACAGCAGTTCTGATTACGGCTTGTTTTCCAAGTTTTTATTTTGGAATTCCAATTGCAGCATGTGTAGGTGGATTTGTTGCCTTTCTCATCGTGTATTCTCTTTCTTGGAAAAATGGATTAAGTCCCCTTCGTATTATTTTAGTTGGAATTGCAGTCAGTTCGATGTTTACTGGTTTGTCTAGCAGTTTTAATTCTATGAGTGGAGGAAATTTGTCAGGAGTTGCCTCTATTGTGGAAGGAAATATTACCATGAAAACTTGGAGCGATGTAAAAATGATCGTCTACTATATTCCGATTTGCCTTGTGATTGCATTCGGATTTTCAGGAATTTGTAATCTATTATCGCTGGATGATAAAACAGCAAGAGGGATTGGCGTCAATGTGGCTCGTATGAGAATTTATATCTCTATTGTGGCAGTGCTTCTTGCTTCTATTTCTACAGCAGTGGCTGGTGTTATTAGTTTTGTCGGTTTGCTTGTTCCTCATATGGCAAGAAATTTAGTTGGTAACAATCATAAAATATTAATTCCCTATAGCGCATTATTAGGAGCTTTTGTTTTCTTACTGGCCGATACATTGGGAAGAACAATAGCAGCTCCATATGAAATCAATGCATCTGTCATTATGGCTGTTATTGGAGGACCTTGTTTTATTGTATTATTGAGAAGGAGAAGTAGTTATGGAAGTTAGAAATCTAGTCTTTTCCTATGATAAAAAGAAGAATAAAATTATTGATGATATTTCGTTTCAGATTCAAAAAGGAAAGATCACAACATTATTAGGAGCAAATGGATGTGGAAAGTCTACTCTTTTTCAGTTAATGACGAAAAATTTAATTCCTGATAAAGGAAAAGTCATATTGGATGGAATGAGTATCCGAAAAATGAGTCAGAAAGAGTTTGCAAAAAAAGTAGCCATTGTGCATCAAAACAATCAAGCTTCCGAAGATTTAACGGTAGAAAAATTAGTAGCCTATGGAAGAACACCACATTCTTCATTTTTTGGTAGCAATGATGAAGATGAAGCACTTATCGAATGGGCAATGGAGGAGACTGATATTGTAAAATATCGAGAGCGCACAGTGATGAGTTTATCTGGCGGACAACGGCAAAGAGTGTGGATTGCTATGGCTCTTGCACAGAAAACAGATATTTTATTTTTGGACGAACCAACTACTTATTTGGATATTCGGTATCAAATAGAATTATTGGAAATGGTAAGGCGATTAAATGAAAACTATGGATTAACCATTGTAATGGTTTTACATGATATTAATCATGCTGTTTATTATAGCGACTATGTAATTGGTATGAAAAATAAAAAGGTGATTGTGGAAGGAAATCCAAATGAAGTGATTACACCTGAAATCATTAAAGAACTTTATGGAATTGAGCTAGAAGTTCGAGAGTTAAATGGACAAAAGATTGTAATCAATGTTCGATAAAAGAAAAAATACTAAAAAAGAGAGCAATAAGAAAAGACTGGATTCTTATTGCTCTTTTTTCTATGGAATTTAAAAAGAAACTGGCACCATAAATTAAATGATAACTGGATATTTTAATCATACCAGAAACTGGATATAATAAAACAAACTTTACAACAGTAATGTGGTAAATGAACTGTGTAGATCAAAAAGTATGGGAGAAAGAGAGGGAGAAATTATGGCACAGGAATCCGTTATGGTACAACAAGAAAGCGAAAGGAAAAATCAAGTTCAAGAAATAGCAATGATTGGAGTATTTACGGCTCTAACTTTGGTATTCACCGCAATGATCAATATTAAGTTGCCGTTTGGACAGGGAGGATTGATTCATATGGGGAATATTCCATTATTTTTAGGAGCGATCTTGTTTGGAAAAAGGACAGGGATGATAGCTGGAGCAGTCGGTATGGGAGCTTTTGATCTGTTGTCTGGCTGGACAGCATGGGCACCGTTTACTTTCGTGATTGTAGGAAGTATGGGATTTGTTGTGGGAGCGGTGACAGAAAAGAAAAAGAGTTTTTCTCGATGTGTAATCGCTATGATACTGGCTCTCCTCATAAAAGTGATTGGTTATTATTTCGCTGAAGTTTTTTTATATCATAATTTTATTACACCGTTTGCCTCTATTTTTGGCAATGTAATGCAAGTTTGTGTAGCAGGAGTAGTGATCGTAATTCTAATACCAATTATCAGAAAAGCAATTATAAAATAAAAGGAGAAAGGAGAGTATGGATGTATTTCCCTGTAAATACACCATACAAGAAAAGATATGGGAACAAGAAAAGAATGTGAATTAAAAATAATGACACCAGGTCCAGTTCAGGTAAGAGAGAATGTGAGAAATGCTAGAAGTATTAAGACAACGAATCCTGATGTAGATACCAGTTTTGTAGAGGAATACAAAGAAACTTGTGATAAAATTGCAAAAATACTTCATACGTCAGGGAATGTTTATATTTTAAGCGGAGAAGGAATTTTAGGGTTGGAATGTGCCTGTGCTTCTTTAACGGAAAAAGGAGATCGGGTTCTTGTCATTGACAATGGCATTTATGGGAATGGATTTGCGGATTTTGTATCCCTTTATGGAGGAAATCCTGTTCTTTATCAAAAGGATTATCGCCATACAATTGATGTAGAAGAATTAAGAGCTTATTTAGAAACCGATCATGATTTTAAATATGCCACAGTCGTACATAACGATACGCCAAGTGGCATGACCAATGATGTTATGGCCATTGGAAGACTTCTTGATGAGTTTGGAATTTTATCCGTTGTAGATTCTGTCTCTGGAATGATAGGAGAAGAATTAAATATTGATGAAGGAAAGTTAGATATTGTATGTGGAGGTTCTCAAAAGGCAGTTTCTGCCCCTGTTGGTCTCACTTTTGTAACAGTAAGTGATAGAGCGATTAAGGCGATGGAAGAAAGAAAGAGTAAAATTGCTTCTTTTTATTGTAACCTTTTAAATTTTAAAACTTATTATGAGGATAAGTGGTTTCCTTATACAATGCCAATTAGTGATATTTATGGATTAAGCATAGCCCTTGATAATATTTTAGAAGAGAAAGATATTGTAGGGAGACATGCAAGAATTGCAAAAGCAGTTCGAACCGCTCTTGTAAGAGGAGGACTTACTCTTTATGCAGAGAATGGATTTTCAAATAATGTGACTGTTTTTTATATTCCAGAAGGGATAACAGAACGACAGATTTTAGATACAATGAAAGAAAAGTTTGGAATTTTATTATCTGGGTCTTTTGGAGTATTTGCAGGAAAAGTAATTCGAATTGGACACATGGGAGAAAATGCAAATAAAGAAGACGTAGTTGAGACATTAGAGGCTTTATATCAAACGCTGTCTGAATACTCTGTGCCATTAAAAGAAGATTTTGCTCAAGTTTTTCAAGAGGAGTATGAGAAGGAATAAAAACTTTATGACATCTTTGTTCTAACATTGAATTATTGATATTATTTTGGTATCATAGGAGTGGATAAAAAGATCCATAGTAAATAGAAACGGGGAGTGTTTATTTTATGGAACAACGTTTTTATTTCAATGAAAGGATTGACAAAGCTATCAACAAAGTGATGGATTATCCGCTTACAATTGTTTCTGCACCGCTTGCTTTTGGAAAGCATACGGCTGTAGAAGAGGCTGTAAAACGCGTTAAAGAACAAGGGGTCAAAGTAAAATGGATCGTACTGCAGAAAGAGGAAAGAAAAAACTATCTGCAATATATAAAAGATAAGCTCAATGAGCCAAAAGAAGGGAAAATGCTTTATATACTCGATGGGTGCCAGACAGATGGAATTTTAAAACAGCGATGGAAACACGAACTTTCTTATGAAATGTGGAACAAAGACGTGCATTTCATCTGTATTATGAATAAAAATATTCCAATGAATGGCATTCATCTAAATCATACGATTCATAGTATTACAAAAGAAGATTTAGAGTTAAAAGAAAAAGATATCTTAAAATTATATCAATTAAATGGAATTAAGATTAGTTATCAAACAGCAAGAATTTTATATGAGTATTCCAGTGGTTGGGCGGGAGCCATTATGCTTGGAATTCGAGAATATCATTATAATCATAAGATTATGCCAGGAATTGGTGTTAGTGAGCTGTTAGAAAGAGATTTTATCAATCATTTGACTATGGAAGAGAAAGAAGTTTTATTTTCTCTATATCAGTTGAAAGAGGTAACACTTGATCAGATTGGTATGTTGATTGGTGATAAAAATGATGATACTTGCCAATACATCTCTACAGTCATTGATAAAAATCCATTTATTGAATATGATATGATTCACGATACGTATCAAATTCAAATGGTATTATACCATTATTTGAAACAAGGCGTGAAAAAGTTGCCACGGGCAATACAAAAAAGAATTTATACAAGGCGTGCGAAATGGTTCGAGTCTCAAAAGGATTATAAATCCAGTATTGATATTTATAGCCGATTAGAAGAATATGAGTTAATTTTCTCTTATCCTTATCAGTTATCCGAGTTGAATCAATGTCTAGATCAGAGATTCCTTGAGAAACTATGGGAGATTATGGAGCATAGCCCTTATTATTTAAAATGTAAATATCCAAGGTTTCCTCTTTTAGTTGCAGGCATTTTTCTATTATGGGGACAAGAACGACGAGGAAATCACATTTTAGATGAGATAGAGGAAAATCTTAATCAGGTGTTACAACTTCCAAAACGTATGGAGGAACAATTAAGAGGTGAAATCTATTTTCTTCGTTCCTTATCGTTTGGATATCATTTAAATCAAGTGGAACAATATTATAAAAAATCATATGAACTTCTAAAAGGTAATTCTACTATTTATGACAATAGAATTGTATTCACCCATGGAATCCCATCTATCTGTCATCTCTATTATTCTATCCCTGGACAATTAAATAAGACGATTCAGAAGTTAAAAAGTTGTATGACCAATTATTATCGTTTAACAAATGGAAACGGTATGGGAAATTGGGTTGCCATGCAAGCGGAAGTAAAATTATTAAAGTGCCAAATAGAAGAGGCAGAATCTCTTGCATATGAAGCAATCAAAATTTCAGAAAAAGGTGGACAGCTTAGCGTTAAAATAGCAGGGCAATTTCTTATGATGCGAATTTGCCTTTATTTAGAGCAGCATACAAAAGCGGAAAAATATTTAGAAACCATCAAACAAGAAGTAAAAGAGAGCAAAAATCGAGAACTTTTATTGGAAGCAGAATTATGTTCAGCATATTTTTATCTATTTCTAGGAGAACTGGACAAAATTCCTGAATGGTTAAAAGAAGATCATTCTGCCGATAAACAATATTCAGAGGCTTTTATTAACTATATTCATGTCTATTATTTAAAATTTCTGTTAGCAAAAGGGCAAGAACAAGAGTTAATTTCTATTGGAAACTATATTCACAATCAAGTGAAACGAGGTGGATTTTTATATGCGGAGATAGAAATTGAAATCATACGCTCAGTTGCTTATCATCGACTTGGAAATAGAAAGAAATCCATTGAATATATGAAAAAGGTATTAGATCTTGTGCAACCAGACGGATTATATTATCCAATTATTTTATATTATGCCGAATTGGTACATGTATTTGAAGTTCTTCTCCATGAAGAAAAGTACCATGAAAGCGTAAAACAAATTTTAGAATTGTATAAAAATGTTCGTTCTCTACGGAGATACAACCAACAAAAGGAAAAGAAGGAAAGAAATCCTTTCGGGCTTACGGATAGAGAACTTGAGATAGCCATATTAGGTGCCAAGAGATTGCGAAATAGTGAAATTGCAAAAAGGCTTTATATCTCAGAAAATACAGTAAAATATAATATGAAACATATCTTTCAAAAACTTTCTATTAAATCTCGATTAGAACTTCGAGAGTATTTCAAGGATAGTTAAGGAAAACCACCCCAAAAGGGGGATGTAGAAGAAGATGATGTGTCATAAAATAATTATGTGGGGTAGTAACCTGAAGGGAGTATTTCCTATATGAAGTTCCTAGTCTTTTGAAACTACAGAAACGATAGATAGAGTAGTTTCTTAGAGTATGAACTTTGGATAAGAAAATAGGGAAATCATCTTATCCACACAAAGCAGTTATGTAATAAGCGACTACTTGAGGACAGTATTTGAAAACTGAATAATGAGTGGACTTGTACAGAGTGCTAAAAAAAGGCTAGAAGAAAGGAAGCGTTTCTTTTAGCCTTTTTTATATAATAGGAAATTTTTACTGCGTGCAAATAAGATATGACGTCCATGTTTATTGTAAGTTTGTTATAAAATTATCAAATCCTTCGTTTCTCTTTGTTTTTGTTGTCCATAGTAAGATTTCATAAAGTGTGGTATAATGAACATTAACGATAGAATAAACATAAAAACTTGTAAAAGTTTTGAAAAGGAAGATGATAATAGAATGAGAAGAACAAGAAGGCTAAGAACAAGTGAAAATATGCGTGCACTTGTCAGAGAAACAAGTGTGCAAGTGTCAGATCTTGTATATCCAATTTTTATTGTAGAAGGAGAAAATTTAAAGACACCCATTCCTTCTATGCCAGGAATATATCAATGGTCTTTAGATCGATTAGAAGAAGAATTAATTCGTGTGAGAGAAAGTGGAGTAAAAGCAGTGCTTTTATTTGGGATTCCAGCTCATAAAGATGACAAAGGAAGCGAAGCTTATAATCCAGATGGAATTGTGCAAAGAGCCATTCGTCAAATTAAGAAGTTTGACAAAGAGATGATTGTGATTGCGGATGTTTGTCTTTGTGAATATACTTCTCATGGACATTGTGGATTGGTGCATGAAGGGGAAGTTCTAAATGATGAAACACTTCCACTGTTAACAAAAATGGCAGTGACTTGTGCAGAAGCAGGCGCTGACATTATCGCGCCATCGGATATGATGGATGGAGATGTAGAAGCCATTCGAAAAGGATTAGATGATAACGGATTTATTCATACGGTTATTATGGCATACAGTGCAAAATATGCTTCTGGATATTATTCTCCATTTCGTGATGCAGCGGATTCGGCGCCTTGTTTTGGAGATAGAAAAACATACCAAATGGATGTATGTAATGGAAGAGAAGGTCTATTAGAAGTACAAAAGGATTTAGAAGAAGGGGCTGATATTGTTATGGTAAAACCAGCACTTGCTTATTTAGATGTCCTTTCTGCAGTTTCTAAAATGACAGATTATCCACTTGCAGCTTATAATGTAAGTGGGGAATATTCCATGGTAAAAGCAGCGGCTATGAATGGTTGGATTGATGAAAAGAGAATTGTAATGGAAAATATGATCGCCATGAAACGAGCAGGTGCTAAAATTTTAATTACTTATCATGCACTTGATGTTGCAGAGTGGTTGAAAGAAATAGAAAAATAAGATATAATAAATGCGAATCAATAGAAATAACAATAGCTTATTCTGTGCGAATGACGAGTGATGAATGGCTAGTATGAGCATAGTTTATGATAGAGAACATGGATACAGCTTATTTTCTGATTTAAGCGAAATCGGTAAGCCAAGTAACGAACAAAAAAGAGGAGCATATTTCAACTTTTTTTAGATATTTGACTAGCGAACGCGAATATGGGAAACTACTAAAAAGTGTTTCTCAGTGTTCTTATAAAAACTAAAACCAATAGGAAGAATACCTATTGATAGATTTCCTAGATAAAAAGTTAAAGTTTTATAAGGACAGTCAGAATAAGATAAATCATAATACACAATACTTAATTTAATATGGAGGAATTTAGTATGTTAGTATCAGCAAGAGATATGTTAAAAAAAGCAAAAGCAGGACACTATGCAGTTGGACAGTTTAATATCAACAACTTAGAGTGGACAAAAGAAATTCTTTTAGCAGCAGAAGAAATGAGAGCACCAGTTATTTTAGGTGTATCTGAAGGTGCTGGAAAATATATGACAGGATATAAAACTGTTGTAGGAATGGTAAACGGAATGTTAGAAGAATTAAATATTTCTGTTCCAGTTGCTTTACACTTAGATCACGGTTCTTATGAAGGATGTAAAAAATGTGTAGAAGCTGGATTCTCTTCTATCATGTTCGACGGTTCTCACTTTGACATTGAAGAAAATAAAGAAAAAACAAAAGAATTAGTAGCATTAGCTCATGGAAAAGGAATGTCTATCGAAGCAGAAGTTGGTTCTATCGGTGGAGAAGAAGACGGAGTTGTTGGTGCTGGTGAATGTGCAGATCCAATGGAATGTAAAACAATCGCTGATTTAGGTGTTGATATGTTAGCAGCTGGTATCGGTAACATTCATGGAAAATACCCAGAAAACTGGGCTGGATTAAGCTTTGAAACATTAGATGCCATTCAACAGCAGACAGGAGATATGCCATTAGTTCTTCATGGTGGTACAGGTATCCCAGAAGATATGATTAAAAAAGCAATCTCTCTTGGTGTTGCTAAAATTAACGTAAATACAGAATGTCAGTTAGCATTTGCAGAAGCAACTCGTAAATATGTAGAAGCTGGTAAAGATTTAGAAGGAAAAGGATTTGACCCTCGTAAATTATTAGCTCCAGGTTGTGCTGCAATTAGAGCAACTGTAATTGAAAAGATCAAATTATTCGGTTCTGACGGAAAAGCGGATTGCTAATCCATTCTTTATAGTGGAAGTTATGCTTTCCACGTAAATGAAATATGCCCCGCCTATGATGAGGATGTAAAAACATTTGTCATAGGACGGGGCATATTTGTTTATTTACGCAAAGACAACGAGCCATGCAAGAGCAGTTATGCTCACATATGGGGACAGTATGGGAATGTGAGAAGTTGGAAAGGCGTACTTCTCATGGTTGCCTCATGTAGAAGAGTGGGCGGATAGGAAAGGAGAAGGAAAATGGAGCATGAATTAATTATTCCAAATGAAGGGTTTCCATTTAAGTTATTTCAATTTGAAGGAAAAGATGGAAATTATGTTAGAGGGAAGCACTGGCATCGTTCCATCGAAATTTTTGCTGTTTTTGAGGGGAAATTAACGTTTTATGTGAATGATGAAAAACGTTTTTTACAAAGGGGGGAATTTATTCTTTTAAACTCCAATGAAGTTCATTCTATTTTATCACCAGAACCAAATAAAACAATTGTCCTACAAATTCCATTAAAACTATTTGAAAATTACTATATAGGAGGAAATCAGTTTTTGCTGTTTACCCATCAGAAAAGAGAACAAGATACAGAAATTATGGAACTTTTAAAAGAGATGTATGAAGGGGTCTGTGAAAAAGAGATCGGTTACGAGTGGAAAGTACAAAGCGGATTTTTTAAATTGTTATATTTACTCATTAATTTTTATCGAAGACAAGAGATACCAAAAGAGTTAGTGAGAAACCATAAGAAATTAGACAAGCTCTCCATGATTACTTCCTATATTAGAGATAATTATACAAAAGAATTATCATTAGAAATGCTGGCAGAAGTTTTTGGATATTCTCCTTCGTATTTGTCTCGAATGTTTCAAAAATACGCAAAAACAAACTATAAAACTTATTTACAAAGTGTGCGATTAGAGTATGCATTTCAAGAGTTTGTAAATACGGATCATACGATATCAGAGATTGCTATGAATCATGGTTTTCCAAATAGCAAGGCTTTTTCAAAAGAATTTAAAAGAAAGTATGGTGTTTTACCAAGCCAATATAAAAAAGGACAAAAAAGTGCCATAGATTAGCCAAGTTTTTGGTCGAACAAGATTTCCTTCGTTGCTATAATGATGTTAAATAGAGATGCAAGAAAATA